>JAAZKL010000186.1 GCA_012799845.1 Clostridiaceae bacterium | reverse complement strand
TATTGACAAAATTATAGTATTCAAGGCTGAAAAGGTAGATGGTCGCAGAACCCAGCGGATTCAAATTTTCTATAACTGCATTGGCGCTATTGATTTGCCAAAGTAAACAAAAAACGGCATAGCCGAATATCAACGACTATGCCGAATTTTTCAGGAATTATAAATCCCTATCTGACCGCTCCTAATGGTATGCTTTTTTTATATTTAACTCCCACAGCCATGTGTGTTAAAATATTAACAAGCAATAAGTATACAGATATTTGGACTAAAAGTAGATGATGATAGTGCACAGCGGCTTATGGAAAACAGCTTAAGCACTGTCAAAAGATAAGGGGGCAAATGATATGGCAAGATTCACACTACCAAGAGATATTTATTATGGTAAGGGCAGCCTTGATGTTTTAAAGACTCTGAAAGGCAAAAAAGCAATTATTGTAGTTGGCGGCGGCTCCATGAAACGCTTCGGTTTCCTGGATAAGGCAGTCGGATATTTAGAGAAGGCAGGCATAGAGGTAAAGCTGTTTGAAAATGTTGAGCCTGATCCTTCTGTTGAGACAGTTATGCGTGGCGCAGAAGCCATGAGGAAATTTGAGCCTGACTGGATAATCTCAATGGGCGGCGGCTCTCCCATCGATGCTGCCAAGGCCATGTGGGCATTTTACGAATATCCTGATACTACCTTTGAGGACCTGTGTATTCCGTTTAACTTCCCGACTTTGAGACAAAAGGCGAAATTTTTGGCTATACCGTCAACATCAGGTACAGCAACCGAGGTTACGGCATTTTCTGTAATCACTGACTATGCAAAGGGAATAAAATATCCGCTTGCTGACTTCAACATCACGCCTGACATAGCTGTTGTTGATCCTGAGCTCGCAGAGACAATGCCTGCAAAGCTTACTGCTCACACAGGTATGGATGCATTAACACATGCAGTTGAAGCATATGTATCTACTCTTAATGGACCTTTCACAGACCCGCTGGCACTAAAGGCAATCAAAATGGTATTTGATTACCTGCCTGACTCATATAACGGTGATATGAATGCAAGAGAGCAAATGCACTATGCGCAGTGCCTTGCAGGTATGGCATTTTCAAATGCACTTTTGGGTATTGTGCACTCAATGGCACACAAGACAGGCGCAGCCTTCTCTACCGGGCATATTCCCCACGGATGCGCAAATGCAATATATCTGCCTTATGTAATTAAGTATAATGCTAAAAACGGAGCATCACGTTATGCTGATATAGCAAGATCCATAGGTCTGACTGGTGCAAATGATGAAGAGCTAACAAAGAAACTGTGTGATAAGATAGATGAATACAATGTTAAGCTGAACATTCCAAAGACACTGAAAGAATTCGGTATAGAGGAAACAGAGTTCAATGAGAAGGTTGCTAAGATCGCAGAACTCGCAGTAGGTGATGCATGTACAGGTTCCAATCCAAGACCTATTACTCCAGCTGAGATGGAAAAGCTGTTCAGGTGCACCTATTATGGTACCGAAGTAGATTTTTAGTCACATTTGCACTAGCTGAAAAACCGCTTCTGACAAACTTTGGGAGCGGTTTTTGGTTTTTACTGTATATTTTGGCCGGATTCCACAAGAGCATCAGCTTTGCTTATTTATGTAACAGGTTGACATTTTTATGGTGTAAAAAAACCAGTAAACAAATATAGGTCAAGTCAAGTATGATATAATGGATCAGTCATCTTGGATATTATAATAACAGGGAGTTGATGACATGTTATCACAGGGCATGGTGTTTGGTGCATTTCCAGTGTTTTTCGGCGTTGTTTTTTTCTGATACTGGGTGTGATTGTTTTCAGAGTGATCTAGGGGGCTGCCCAATGGAACAGAAACAATCATTCGCCTGTACTTACGGTAGATGCAAGGGTTATGGCAAAACGGACAAGTGTGTCTCACCACCACCACCACCATGGTGATAATATGCATCATCATACATCAACATCCACCTCATACTATGCTACATTTGAGTTTGAAAGCGGAGACAGGCTGGAAATGCGCATTCCGCACGGTGAGTTTGGATATCTTGTTGAAGGTGATATTGGAAGGCTGACGTTTCAGGGTACACGGTACAAAGGTTTTGAGAGATATTCCGATTCATTATGAGCCGTCTGTATGAATTTATGTATATTGTGAAAAATGTAACTTTCGATTGATGCCACAAGGAGAAAGCTTGCTTTCGCAAGCTTTTTCTTTTTATCCTGTACTTTCATTATAACATAAAAAAAACTGCAATTACAGCCTTTTATTTTCTTGGTATTCCCTGTATTATTGACTGTGCACATCTGATGACGACGTATATATTTCTGCACATATTTGATGATAGCGGTATAAACTTTTGTGCATATTTGCCAACAGCATGATTTTTACTGATAACATGACTAATTTTCTGCGTTTTTGCTCAGACTACTATTTCATCCGGGAGGATTTATATGATCACAGACAAGAATGTATTGGAATCTGAAACCACATATCTTCAGAATGTAATCGGTGAGATACGAAAACAGCTGGATGACGGGATCAATGAGGCTGAAAACTTTAAGAGAGATGCCATAAAGCTCCAGAAGGAAATGTGGGAGGAGGTCAAATCCCGACCGACCGATTTGACTGACCTGGACGCTCCTGCCCAGTCGTGGCAGTATCAGGCTGATATAGCGAATCAGGCCAGAAAATACAAGTTCTCGTATGATATGGTCCTTCGTCTTCAAAAGATGCTGAACAATCCTTATTTCGGCAGGATCGACTTTCTCGAAGATGGTGAGGATAAGGTGGAGAAAATATATATCGGGATAAATAATCTCATCTCAGATGAAAACAGCAGTATCCTCGTATATGACTGGAGAGCCCCGATCTCAAGCATGTTTTACGATCACGAAACAGGTCCATGCAGCTATATGTCTCCGATGGGTACCATTTATGGGCGTATGCTGCTCAAAAGGCAGTTCAAGATCGAAAATCAGCGGATCGTCTATATGTTTGACAGCAGTTTGAGTATAAATGACGAAATGCTGCAGGAGATCCTTGGTAAGAGCACTGACAGTAGGATGCGTACCATAGTGACAAGTATCCAGAAGGAACAGAACAGGGTCATAAGGGATGACCGGACCAGGGTACTGATAGTCCAGGGGCCGGCCGGCAGCGGCAAGACATCTATCGCGATGCACAGAGCAGCTTATTTGCTGTATAGATTCCGTGATAGCATAAAATCGGGGAATATACTTATATTTTCACCGAACCATGTTTTTGAGGATTATATATCAAATGTGCTGCCCCAACTCGGTGAAGAAAACATCGGAAGGAGCACCTTTGCAGATTTTTTCAAAGGCCTTCTTGGTCGAGGCTGCCATGTGGAAACCATGAACCGGCATATGGAGTATGTTCTCTCAGATAAACCTGACACTGTTAGACTAAGCAGTATCAAGCTCAAGGCATCGAGAGGTTTCTCCAAAGTAATAGGCAATTACACGTCATACCTGGAAAACGGAAAGAACATCAAGTTCAGGGATCTAAAGCAAGGTGGAAGGCTTATTATTTCGTCTGAAGAAATTTGGAAGCTTTTTGTTGATGACTACAGTTATCTGCCGTACATCAAACGAATCAAAAAGCTCAGGCAAAGGCTGTTGTATCTTATTGAGCCCTTTGTCGAGGCGTTGGCGGGTGACATACTCAAAAATCAGCTGGCTGATGATATATCGCTGAATGAGAGAGAAAAAAAGATTACAGCAGCCAAGCGGTCCAAGGCTGAGTTTGAACCAGTCGTGATTGATATCGAGAAGATGACATCTTTTGATATAATCAATTTGTATAAAGGGTTGTTCAAAAATATAAAGGCATATATCAGCCCCCAAATATTGAACGACCTTGGAATTGGTGCTGATTCAATAGATGCTACTGTGTCGTATACAGTGAGGCAGCTTGAGAGCAGGATTATAAACTATGAAGATCTGGCGCCTGTCGTGCTGCTAATGATATCTCTTGGCACCGATAGTGATGCAAAAGCAATAAAGCATGTTGTGATAGATGAAGCACAGGACTATACTCCGGTTCAGTATGAAATCATCAAAAGGGTATTTAGTCATTGCAGCATGACAATACTAGGCGATTTGAACCAATCGATCAACGCCTATATGAATATCGGCAGCTTTGATGCTGCAGCAGCTATATTTGACACAGCAAGTGTAACAAGTGCAGCAGGCGTACTAGACACAAAAGATAAAACAGACACAACATTAATTACATTGACAAAAAGCTATCGCTCTACCAAGGAAATTGCTGAGTTCTGTAACGCGCTGCTTCTGTCGCCGAATACCTCGGAGCAGCTTGAAAGGAGAGGCAATAAGCCTCTGGTTATCAAATCATCTAAGGATGAGCTTTATAGTAGGATCGCTGATGATATTTCAAGCCTGAAAAACAAAGGGTATAAGCTGATAGCTGTTATCTGTAAAACAGTACGCCAGTGTGAAGCGTTTTATCAAGGCATCAGGAAGATTTCAGATATCAGTCTTATAACAGATCACAATGAAGAATACCATGGCGGTACGGTTGTGATCCCATCATATCTTGCAAAGGGCTTGGAATTTGATGCTGTGATCGTCTGCACAGCTGATGCCCGCTACTATTCACGAGAAGAAGACAGGAGGCTGCTCTATACTGTATGTACAAGAGCACTGCACGAACTGCATTTATATTACAGCGATGATCTGACATACTTTATTAAGGATAGTGCCAGGCACGACAGTTAGTCAGTTATTTATGCTTCCGAATTATTTTCGGAAGGAATAACTGACTAACTGTCGTGCCTGGCACTGTATACTCTGGACGAATATAACATACTGCAAATGTTTGCAAAAGTAACTTCCACGTTTCCCATTTCCCTTAATTTGCAAAACTAAATTCCGCTGCCTGTAGAATTGGGGTGGAATTTACTTTTTCAAATGAGTAGGAGCAAGGCCGGGACCGTTGTCGTAGTTAGCGTGTTGACACTGTGCACAAATACTGGTATACTTTACCTGAAGTTACGAAACCATCCTGACAGGTAAAAGGTGTATCAATGATAAAGAATCATATATTCCGTAAGCTGAATTTTATATTAGCTGTGTTCGGTTTTATTTTTGCAATTATTTATCACAGGAATTACGGGGATTTCATATCGCCGATCATATTCACTATCATTATCATAACACTATCCACAATATACTCATATAAATACAGGCGTGTTGTCAAAAAGGCATTAAGAACAGTTAAGAACGCTCCGTTGCCACAGGACAAAGCAAATGTCGACATTTGTGTGGAGCAGATCCACAAAACGATAAAATCCATTTTGTCCGTATCAAAGGCCAAAAGGAATCTGCTTCTGGTGACGAACTTTTTCCAAAATATCGATGATATTGAGGAGGCTGTAAAAAAATTACATGATAATTATAAAAAAAGCAAGAACTTCCTTGATAACAAACGTAACATAGTTACCGAACAAGATTTGGAAGAGCTTCAAAAGAAAATCGAAAACACGGATGACAGCAAGAGAGAACTGATACAGGCGATATATGATAACAAGAAAAAGATTTATGATGAGATAGAGAATATCAGAGGGTCTCTTATGGAGAGCTTGCTGAACCTCCAGTACATACTGTCAAACCTACAACAGATTGAGGTAACGATCAATTCGGTCAGCGTCAGTGTCATTAACGAAACAAACACAAGAGATATCAGGGAAGCGAGTAGTACCCTTGAGACATTTTCCGAGGAGCTTAAAGGTTCACTTAATAAAATGAGGTTATGAAGATGAGCAAAAAGCTATTTACGACGATTTCAATACTGGTTGCAGCTGTGGCAGCATATTTATTGTTTTTCAGCGGGATAATGCCCAAAAAGACAAGGATCGTGTTTGTTACCACAGAAAATATGACACTGAAGGATCTCTGTGCTGATTTCAATGAAGAGAACAGTGATATAAAGCTTGATATCGTTTTCGAAGAGGATTATAACGCCGAGGAATATGTTGAATCCGGCAGAGCGGATATATGGCTGCCTTATGAATCCAGGTATCTGTATTATGCGGAGGATCACTTCAAGTATGATAGGGGATATCAATTATACGGCAGATTCACAAAAATTGCCTTTACACCCATGATTTTTGTCAGTGGAAAGGAAAGGTATGCGCAAACATCGAAAATGAGCTTGCAGGAGATTTACAATAATATTGCAGAAAAAGCAACATGGTATGACATAAATGGAAAGGCTGGTTGGGGCAGATTTAAGTTCGAATGTCCTGAACCGCATAGATATGAAGAAGGCTCCGATTGTATTTCGCTGTTCATGCATCATTATTTTATTTCCAATGGTGATCCGAGGGGGAAAATCGGGTTGAAGGAGCTTGACAATGAAGGCTTAAAAGAGCATATCAAGCCTCTTATGGAGAACATAATCATGCGCTCACGCTATGAGAATTCCTTTCTATATGATTTTTTCGATAATCCGGATGATCCAACAGTGGACACATGCGCAGCCTATGAACAGACATTCTTAAATACGATTGCATACGATTCCAGGGAATGGTCAAAAGTGCGGATACACTACACCAAGGAGCTGACCATCAGCAAGCCGATATACCTCGTTTCCATGTCGAAGTCTCTCAACGATTCTAAAAAGGCGGAAGCCATCAAACGATTTGAGGATTTTCTGCTGAGAGAGGATGTGCAGCAGGAGTTGATCGGTTTGGGATATAGACCTGTCAAAACGACAGCAGCGATAGAAGCTGAACTTGCCGGGCTGGAGGAAAAATACGGGGACTATGGCTTTCAGGCAGAATTGCCTGAACTTCGGGACTCATTGGACTACAGCTTTTTGCGGGAGTTTCAGGATACCATCAGCAAATACATTCCAGAGCGTTAGAGTTTTTGGCTGACGCTGAAGAAACGGGGGGGACAGAAGAAACGGGGGGG
>JAAZKL010000185.1 GCA_012799845.1 Clostridiaceae bacterium | reverse complement strand
AGAACTGTCCCCGGAAAGAAAGGAATGGATTATGGCGCTGTTTGCGATATCTGATTTACATCTGGCGTTGAGTGTCGATAAGCCCATGGATGTGTTCGGACCAAGATGGGCCGGCTATATGGATAAGCTGAAGGAGAACTGGTGCTCCGTGGTCGGGGAGGATGACTATGTCGTCGTGCCCGGAGATATTTCGTGGGCGACTTATCTGGACCAGGCATATGAAGATTTCAGGTTCATCCATGAACTGCCGGGCAAAAAAATCATATCCAAGGGGAACCATGATTACTGGTGGACGACCAGAAGCAAGCTGGAGAAGTTCGTCGGCGGGAATGGTTTTACGTCGATAAGCTTTATGCACAACAACAGCTTCAGTGTCGAAGGAGCGACGATCTGCGGCACGAGAGGCTGGGAAATGCCAGGAGAAGTCGGATTCGGAGCCGAGGACGCGAAAATATACCAGCGAGAGCTGCAGAGGCTCGAGATGTCGCTGCAGGCCGGCCTGGCAGAAATATCATCTGATCCGGCCCTTGCAGGCAACGTGGTGATCGCTGCGCTGCATTATCCTCCGTTCAACTCCAGGGGAGAATTTTCCGGATTTATGGATATAATGAAGAAATATGGCGTAAAGCTTTGCATATACGGGCATTTGCATGGTGATGCCTGCAGGGGCGCGGTAGAGGGCTTAATAGACGATATCATGTTCAGGCTGGTGGCTGCCGACCATCTGGGATTCATGCCCGAAAAGCTGTATTAAGATGTAACGTGATACTGCAGGGGATCCTGGACCGTGAAGCACCAGGAGTCAGCATACTGCAGGTCAGGATGCTACAGACAGTATGCTGCAGATCAGTACACTGCAGGTTAGGATACTACAGACAGTATACTGCAGGTTCTTCAGACAGCATACTGCAGGTCAGGATGCTACAGACAGTATACTTCAGGTCATTACAGATCGGGATACTGCAGGAATCATGTATCGGCTGCCGGGTTTCGATCCGATCGAATGGCCTGCGGGCAATATTTTAGCAAAAAATTGTTTTGTATTGGCTTTATGATAATATTTTGTTATAATGTATGCGATAATCGAGGGGGTATGCATACCCCCGAAAATTTTGTCATATTAAGACAATCTGTAATGATAGGAGAATGAAAACACATGCAGGTAAAAGTTGAAAACGCAGGCAAAAATATTGTCCAACTCGAAATAGAGGTTGAGGCGGAAAAGTTTGAACAGGGATTGCAGAAGTCCTATTTCAAAAACGCGAAGAAATTCAACATACCCGGATTCAGGAGGGGAAAGGCGCCAAGGCACCTGGTGGAAAGGTATTACGGTGAACAGGTGCTGTATGAGGATGCAATAAACGAAGTATGTCCCGAGGCATATGATAAGGCAATAGAAGAAAATGACATACACCCGGTAGACAGGCCGGAAATAGACATAAAGCAGATTGGCAAGGGCCAGCCGCTGATATTTACAGCGACGGTCACAGTCAAACCTGACGTGGAACTGGGTGAGTACAAAGGCATTGAAATCGAAAAAGCGAATGCTGTCGTTACTGATGAGGATGTCGAGAAGGAGATCGAAAGGGTCCGCGACAGGAATTCGAGGCTGGTAACTGTCGAAGACAGGCCGGCGGCATCCGGCGACACAGTCACCATAGACTTTGAGGGATTCGTCGACGGAGCAGCCTTTGAAGGCGGCAAGGGAACTGATTATGACCTGGTGCTCGGTTCAGGCACGTTCATCCCCGGTTTTGAAGACCAGCTGATCGGTGTGGCGAAGGGCGAAGAGAAGGAAGTCAACGTTACATTCCCCGAAGATTACAATAATACGGACCTGGCCGGCAAAGCCGCAGTTTTCAAAGTCACCGTGAAAGAGATAAGGGTTAAGGAACTGCCGGATCTTGACGATGAATTTGCAAAGGATGTCAGCGAGTTCGATACGCTTGAAGAATACAAGGCCGATGTGAGGAAAAAGCTCCTTGAAAGGGCCGAGCACATGGCTCACCACGAGAATGAGGACAAAGTGGTGGGTAAAGTCGTGGAGAATGCGGCCGTGGACATTCCTCCGGTAATGATCGAAAGGCAGATAGACAACCTGGTGTACGATTTCAGGATGAGACTCATGTACCAGGGTCTTGAACTGGATAAATACCTGGAAGTAATGGGTATGGACATGAACTCTTTCAGGGAACAATTCAAGCAGAGGGCCGAGCAGGAAGTCAAGACGCAGCTGGTCCTCGACAAGATCAGCAAGGTCTAGGCCATCGTTCCGACAGATGAAGATACGGACAACGAAATAAAGAGACTGGCTGAAAATTACAAACAGAGCGAGGAAGATTTCAGGCAACATTTAAAGCCGGATGATATAGAATATATCAGAAGTACGTT
>JAAZKL010000023.1 GCA_012799845.1 Clostridiaceae bacterium | reverse complement strand
TTCCGATCCGCAGGAGGGAGATGTCAGGAGCGTTTTGGCGCTTAGCAGCGGCACGGCGGACCAGATGTACCTTGCCCTGAGGCTGGCGACCGCCGGCATGCTGACGTCAGGCGGCGAAAGCCTGCCGCTGGTCATGGATGAAGTTTTCGCACAGTTTGATGACAAAAGGACCGAACTTGCGTTAAAATACTTATATAGCGAGCACAGAAACAGGCAGATACTGCTTTTTACCTGTAAGACGCGCGAAGTGGAGTTGGTACGGGAGATTTACGGAGACGAAATGTATTTTGTGGAGTTGTGATATGAAACTGTTTTACAGAAGAAAATGGTTCGGGAAGCCGAACAAGCTTTTGTTTTCGATATTGCTTCTTTCATTGCTGCTTGGCGGATGCGGGGAAATAGCCCGGCAGGCGGCCCTGGAGGAAGTTGCCGATCCGGCCCTGGAAGCAGGCGGACAGACCGTAGAGTATATAAATGGGATACCGATAAATGAAAATGCCGCTGTGGTGACGGCAAGCGCAGCAGATGTATACGAGGAGCCCGATGTAAAGTCACTGCGCGTCACGCAGGTACTTTGCAACCAGCCTGTCAGCGTTATCAGCAGCGAAGACGGATGGAGCAGGGTGAAAACGGTCAGCGGGATCACAGGATGGATAAAGTCAAAATTCATCTCAGATGACGTGTCGAGCATTTCAGGAAGGGTCTTTACCTACAGGATCGTGGTGACAAGCAGGGAAAAGACCGTGTATTCCAGGCCGGGAAGCGGCGCTACCATGGTCAATGCTCATATGGGGACGGAGTTTTATGCGTTCAACAGCAGCGAGGACGCCTATGAAGTTTTTCTCCCGGGGAACAGGACCGGATGGCTCAAAGGAAGCGGCATCATACGCATAGATCCGCCCAATGACGTGATACCAGTTACGAATGCCAGCGATTTTGCGTCGACGGCGCTCAAATTCAAAGGGGCCAGCTTTATGCTGAACGGCCTGACGTCGCTTGGGATCGATGCGCCCGGCCTTGTCTATATCAGTGCCCGGATAAACGGTGTAGATCTGCCCATAACTCTTGAGGGGCAATTGAACTCGGGAGAGAAGATACCGCTTGAAAGAGTCCGGACCGGGGATCTCGTATTCCTCTCGGACACAGGTGATAATGGTGAAGAGAGTATAACGTGCGTAGGAGTAAGTATTGACGGAAGCAGTTACATCTATGCGGGCAGAAAAACCGGATATGCGGCAATAGGTGAACTTTACAGGGAAAACCCGGACGGTATCGCAGTGACAGCCCGGAGGATCTTCAACTGACGACGCCCTGATCTTCTGAAATCTGTTCTATACGCTGGCTTTTACAGCCGGTATTCCTGCGGCAGGTATCATGTTTTTCCTTCCGATCAAATCTGTCACGAGCCTTGAGATATACTCACATGCATATGGCCTTGCGAGCTTTGCCGCCGCTTCGGACATATCCTGCAGTATCTGCGGATCGTCCAGTATTTTTTCGAGCACATCAGGCAGGCTGCTGTCGGAAGGCAGCCTGTACGCCGCCCCGGCTTTCAGCAGGAATCTGGCGTTTCTTTCTTCCTGCCCCGGAATGGCATCCATGATAAGTATCGGCAGCCTCTTGACCAGCGCTTCTGCGATCGTGACGCCGCCGGGCTTTGTAATGATCAGATCGGCCCTGTCCATTAGTTCGCTGATGTTATCCGAATATCCGAGCACGCAGACATCTCTCCCTGATACGGCCGCCATTTGCTCAAGCTGGCGGTGCAGCTTTGCGTTATGTCCCGCAACGGCGGTGATGCATATATCGCGGTCGATCTTCAGCAATGCTGAGAATGTCGCCTGCATGCTGCACAGTCCCAGGCTGCCTCCCATAAGAAAGATGTTGTACTTATGATGCCTGTCCGACCTGGGTCTGCTGCAGTTCCCGAAACCGTTGGTGAATCTGCGGGAGACAGGTATGCCGAATGCGTAGATGCGATTTGCATCGATCCCTATGGCAGCCAGGTCGGATCTGACATTCTCGTGGGCGACTATGAAAGCGTCTGCCTCCTTGAGGTTCCAGAAGCTGTGGCCTGCGTAATCGGTTACGACTGCTATCACGGGCACGTCTATAATACCTGCGCGCTTCAGTTTCGAAACCATTTGCAGGGGTATCGTATGCGCGCAGATAACCGCATCCGGCGGCCTGTCGGCAAAAATCCCTGCCAGGCCGGATGACAGCAGGCCGCTTACAGTTTTTGCGAAGGAAGTGACAGACCCGTTTCTTTCAGAAAGGGCATAAAGTTTTCTGTATATCCACGGCGCTTTTTTGATGGCCTGGAGGTATGTCCCTGTTATAAGCCTGTCGATACCTGTGTTTATGTATTTGAGCGCATCGATCAGTTCCGTCTCGCATCCGGGGATGTTTGCGTCCATATACTCCATGATAGCCTGGGCGGCTTTCGCATGTCCGCCGCCGGTATCAACCGTTAAAAATAGGATCTTCATCTGTTGGTTGCCTCCGGACTTCATTATACCATTATCAGCAAAAACAAAACAGCTGTACGTCATCACAATTTAACCCTGCTTCGGGGCATATGCCGGCCATATCCGAATAAATTCCCGTGATGTGTAAAAAATAAACGATGCAAGTTCAATAACGGTCCGGACGGGTCATGGCGTATTTTACTTCCATGGCCGCTTCCGGAATGATCAGGGAGGTAACGACGTTGGGTATGCTCGATGAACTGCCGGATTCGAAAAAGAGATCGTCAAACATAGTAAAATATGCGATCTTCATCGCATTGTTCGCAGCCGCGGCATCATGGGGCTATTATCAATACAGGCGGGCTGCGGATCTGAGGCAGGAACTGGACAACCAGTATAACAGGGCTTTTTTTGAGATGGTGGGCTATGTGAACAATGTCGAATCGCTGCTTGCAAAATCCATGGTCAGCACGACCACCAGCAGGACTGCCATCACACTACAGGAAGCCTGGAGACAGGCCGGCCTGGCACAGACGAACCTCGGGCAGCTGCCGGTCTCGCAGCCGGTGCTTGCCAGCACATCGAAGTTCCTGACGCAAGTCAGCGATCTGAGCCTTTCGCTGGATAACCAGAACATAAAGGGAAAATCGCTGAGTAAAGAGCAGTATGATATGCTCAAAAAGCTTTATAAATACTGCGTATCCCTAAACAAAAGCCTCCGTGAACTGCAGGTGGACCTCAACGCCGGCAAGCTCAGGTGGGGAGAACTATCGAGCAAGGGGACAAGGCTGTTCAGCAAAACCAAGCCTGGTGAAATGATGAAAAAGATCGAGTCTGTCGGAGAAAACTTCAATGATTATCCGACGCTGATATATGACGGCCCTTTCTCCGACCACATGACGTCAGGCAAGGCGCGCGGACTGACGGGTGACGAGATAGATGCGGAAACAGCGAAAGGCAAGGTGTCAGAGTTCTTCGGGAAGGACAAGGTCCAGGAAGTGACCGAACTTGGCAAAAACGACCACGGGCCGATCAAAACCTTCGATTTCGAAGTGAAGCTCAAAAACGCTCCCAAGGACCAGGCCGTGTATGTCAGCGTTACCCGGAAAGGCGGGCATATAAACTGGATGCTCAACAACAGGCCAGTTGAAGAAGAGAAGCTCGACATGGACAAGGCAAAGGCAGCAGGTATCAAATTCCTGAGGGAAAAGGGATTTGAAGGCATGGAGGAAAACTATTACCTTAAGGAGGACAATACTGCAACAATAAATTACGCTTTCAGGCAGGACGATGTGACCATGTATCCTGATCTCATCAAGCTGAAGATCGCCCTCGACAACGGGGAGGTCGTCGGCATGGAAGCCAGGCAGTACCTCATGAACCATACGGAGCGGGAGATCCCGGAACCGGCGGTCAGCATGGAGGAGGCCAGGAAAAAGGTAAACGATGATATGGAGGTTTACAGTTCAGGACTGGCGTACATCCCCACGGATTACAGGGAAGAGATCTTCTGCTACGAATTCAGGGGAAAGCTTGATGACAGGGACTTTATCGTATATATCAACGCTCTTACCGGCGAGGAAGAGGACATCCTTATGATCGTCAATACGCCCAACGGGGTGCTCACCATGTGACCGGACATCCGCCGCCGTGCGGTTCAGCCGCAACTACAGAGTGATATATCGCTGGAGCATAAGCATGAAAAAGCACCTGGGCTCTGAAAAGGCTGATGTGTACCTTATAAGACCTCATGATTGCAGAAAGCAATGGTTTTATTTGCAATTTTTCAGCTAAAACAGTAATATATATGAAGTTGGTTTTATCAGTTGAGCCGTCCTTAACCTGAGAACGGCTTTGCTTTTGGAGGTGCACTGTGGAAAACGGCAGAGACAGAATCCCCGTTTTGGGCGGAACATCCGCCGGAACGGTGAGACCGGGCGTTGCCGGAACATGCATTTTATTCTCCGGGGTCATAATGCTCTTTATATTCTTTGGCTATAGGGTACAGTCAAGAGGGTTCTACTCCGGCATACTCATTACTGAATTCGTGCTTATGCTTCTGCCCGCCCTGCTGTTTACGGCGTTTTCGGGGATAAGGTTCAGGGAAGCGCTCAGGCTCGGCAGGTTCAGGCCTGTCAACATACCCATAGTGATCGGGATCATGATTTTTGCCATTCCCCTTGCGGCGCTGTTCAATATTCTGAATCTGCTCCTGGTGGACTCGATATTCGGCAGGACAGTCGTGACATCGCTTCCGATGGCTGAAACCGAGACACAGCTGCTTGTGAACATACTGGTCATTGCCGGCAGCGCCGGGCTCTGCGAGGAAGTTCTGTTCAGGGGCGTCATACAGCGGGCATTCGAACGTTACGGGGCAGCCTGGTCGATACTTCTGGCTGCATTCCTGTTCAGCCTCACCCACCTGGACTTCCAGAAAATTTTCGGGACATTTGTGCTTGGAGCGCTCATCGGATATATAGTCTACAGGACCAATTCGCTGTATTGCGGCATGCTTGCGCATTTCACGAACAATGCCGTAGCCGTGACGGCAGCCTACGTTTCGCAAAAGCTGATGGAAATGTTCCGGCAGCCGGGCGGGACAGTATCATCGCCGCAGGAATTCAGCGATGTGTTCGCAGTGTTTTCCGCGATGCCGGCGGAACAACTGGTATTCGTGTTCATGGTATACGGTTTCATGTTCCTTTTTGCGGCGATAGTTTTCATACTTCTGCTCTACCTGCTGAACAGAGTGAACCGTGTTTATCCGAAGCCGGCGCCGCATGCTCCGGAGCTTTCACCTGAAATACAGCCGCGCGGAAAGGCAAAGGGTCTGTTATGGCTGCTGCCCGGACTTATGCTTATACTGCTTTGGTTTTATGTTCAGGCGAATGGTTTCATGGGAATGCAGAATGTTGTCACTGAAACATTCAGATTTCTCATAGGTGCGGCTTCATGAAATCTGCCTCAGCCGCAGCCTCACGGCATCTATCCCGGGTGATGCCTGTCGCAGGTTCTGATCCGGGTCCTGGTCGCTGAGCCTGTCCGGCAGCCTGTCATCTCAGGATGTTTCTGATATCATTCCCTGCGAAAGGGTAAATATCGAAACTGCCGGTTATCCTCGACACGATCCTTTCATCGTAGTATTCGAAAAGGCTTCGCAGGTCGATATTAGTGGATATGATCGTCTTGCGCGGACTGCGGACATCGCTGGATATCCTTGAGTCCAGTATGGTCAGAAGCTCGGCGTAGCGTGTGGCCGTCGGCGCTTCCGTCCCCAGGTCGTCTATGATCAGAAGCTCGGTCTCCAGGATGTTTTTATATGCGCCCGGATCCCAGTCTTCGTTGTTGCCGGAATTATACCTGTACTCATAGATCGTGTTGAACAGTGCCGGGGCTGAGAAATACAGCACCGTATGTCCCGCCTTCATCAGTTCCATGGCGATGCACCCGGCCATGAAAGTCTTGCCCGTGCCTGTCGGACCGCAGAACAAAAGATTCCTTGTTTCGGGGTCTGTGAAATTCGCCGTGAATTTTTTGCAGCTTTCAAGGATCCCGAGTATCTGCCTGCGGGGAGAGGTCTTTATACCATATCGTTTTTCATCCACAATATCCGGGTACAACTCGGTGTTGAAGCTGACAAATCCGTCATTTCCGCTGATACACAGGTTCGAGTTGTTGTACAGATAATCCAGGAGGAGTTGTTTGTAACATATGCACAGGGTATCGCGCTCTCCGCCGGGCGAACTGATGATACCGGTATCGCTGCATTTACTGCATTCATATACAGGCATCAGGTAGTCTTCAGGATAACCGTTGGCGGAAAGGATCTGCGCGCGCTCCCTTTTCAGTTCCCCAATGACCCTGGAAAGCTCCTCTGCTGCATTTTCAGCGTTGACTGTGCCCATAAGGATGGCCTTGTTGTACCTGAAGCCGGCCCTGATTATCTCGTCCTCGATCTCATCCAGGCGGGGGAAACACATGTACAGCGCGGCTTTTTTGTCTTCCAGCTCATCCAGTGCCTTTCTGCGCTTTTTATCAAGCTCATTTTTTATCATCTGGTGTATGCTGTAACTGATACTGATAATTATCATCCTTTCTCAGAACTCTTTGTAAAGCTTGTCAAAGTAATCGTCATCATATTCGCGCTGCCTGAAATTGCCCTTTTGAGGGACGACTCTCTCCCTGGTCATTGACTTGGCCGGTTTTGATGCCTTGACAGTACTTTCTGCAGCGAGGACCTCTTCTTTCGTTTTATATCCTTTCTCATGCCAATTAGTAAGTATTTTGTTTATGTATTCAAAACTCGGCGTATGCGCGGATGTTGTCCGCCTCAGGGCCTCCTCTATCATGGCGGCATCGAACTTGTACCCGGACACCCATTTTTCAATATATGCGTCTTCATATTCCGTGAGGGATCCGCGCTTCCTGAGTTTTTTCATGATCATGCCGCGTATG
Source organism: Clostridiaceae bacterium (assembly GCA_012799845.1). Lineage (GTDB taxonomy): Bacteria > Bacillota > Clostridia > Acetivibrionales > DTU013 > DTU013. Next base: position 5,738 of record JAAZKL010000023.1, on the reverse strand, counting down.
TCCTTGATTTTCTGGGCTTCCATGGAGTACTTATCAAGGTCGAAGCTGTTCCGGATTTTTTTGCTGTACCAGCTGTCTGCCACCTTCGTGATATACTGCCGGGACAGGCCCTTATGGTCGTAGCAGTGCTTGAAAAGAGCATACATGACATCTTCCTCGAATCCGTACTTGTCAAACCATGCGTCGATGTCAGTGTACCACGAAGGAGACATCACACCCTGGAAAAACGCATTGTTTATGCTGGAAATAAACTTGCTGCGCTGCTTGCTCCTTTCGTTGCTGAGCTCCGCTTCCTCGGGAGTGGATGTGGTTTTGGCCCTGTAGACTTTCTTTATCTCCTTTTCCTTTATATCGTTGATTACGATCATATCCCCGTTAGCGTTCCTGGTTATAAGGCCCAGATCCTCAAGACGCGTCAGCGCATCCTTCACACGATCCGTCTGAAGTTCCAGCTTTTTCGCTATCGTATCGGCTGACGGATTTTTTTTATACCTGCTGAGAAAGAGGCAATATATGTACACCTTAACAAAATCGCTTTCCAGCGACGGCATGTATTCTGAAATAAAGACATCCGGCACCAGGGTGTCGGAGTAGAGTATGGAGAAGTTCGCATCAAATACCATGTTCAAATGACCTCGCCGTTCAATGCACCGTTTACGTTTCGGTGTTATCTTAACTAATTATAGCATACAAGGCGACCCCGATGAACATTATTTGATTTATCGGCGGATCGATTTGATACAGTTTTTGATGCAGTTTTTGAAACCACATAAATACAGTTGATTTTAGTGCGAGAAAGTATTATTATATTATATGCGGCATGCGCCCATAGCTCAACTGGATAGAGCGTCTGGCTACGGACCAGAAGGTTGTGGATTCGAGCTCTGCTGGGCGCACCAGGTCAGAGCCCGTCGGCTGAAGCTGACAGGCTCTGATTTTTTATGTGCGCAGCAAATTTGTTCGCAGCAAATATGTGCGCAGCAAATTTGCTCATATCTGTATTTGCGGACAGACTGCGGCATGCCGTCTGACAGGCGATTCAGGGAAAAGTTGCTATCCTGGTGGCATTAATAGTATTATATAAATAACGCATCATTACAGCGGAACCAAATGTAAATACATAAATACATTTCGGCAGATCAATTCCAGAGACGGGGGGTTTTTATGAAGTACAGGGCATTCGGGAAAATAGACTTCAAAGTGTCAGCACTCGGTTTCGGAGCCATGAGGCTTCCGACCAGGGAAGTACAGGGAGCAGGCAACAGGCTCGACAGCAATATAGATGAACCGGAAGCGATCAGGATGATCCGTCATGCTATAGATATGGGAGTCAACTATGTCGATACAGCCTACGGCTACCACGGAGGGCAGAGCGAGATCCTCGTGGGGAAGGCGCTCAAGGATGGATACAGGAGCAGGACCAGGGTGGCAACAAAATCGCCGGTCTGGCTGATAAAAGAACCGGCCGATTTCGACAGGTTGCTGGACGAACAGCTGAGCAAGCTGCAGACCGAGTATATAGACTTTTATCTGCTGCATTCGCTCAACGGCCATTCATGGCAGGATACCGTACTGAAGCACGATCTCCTGAGCCGCATGGAGGCAGCCAAGAAAGCGGGGAAGATCAGGCACATGGGCTTCTCATTCCACGGAGATCATGACTCGTTCGTAAAAATAGTCGATCGCTTCGATAAATGGGATTTTTGCCAGATACAGTACAATTACATCGACATCGAAAACCAGGCAGGGATGAAAGGGTTGAAATACGCGGCCTCAAAGGGCCTTGCCGTAGTGATAATGGAGCCTCTGCTGGGCGGGAGGCTTGCGAATCCGCCCAAAGATGTCAGGACGATTATGGAAGAAGCGGATCCGGGCAAATCTCCGGTTGGTTGGGCGCTGGACTGGCTGTGGAACCAGCCTGAGGTATCTGTCGTCCTCAGCGGCATGAGCACCATCAGGCAGGTGGAAGAGAACATTGCGCTGGCAGCCAAGTCCGGTGTCGGCAAACTGGGAAAGAGAGAACTGGATGTTGTAAGCAGGGTCCGTAAAAAGTACGGCGAAAGGGCGGCAATACCCTGCACCGGATGTGGTTATTGCGTCCCTTGCCCCAGCAACGTCGCCATACCGAGGAACTTCTCGATATACAACGACGGAGTGATCCACGACGACCTGGATGGAGCGCGCATAGCGTACAATAATTTCTTCAGTAAGGAAAATCATGCATCCAACTGTGTGAAATGCGGGGCATGTGAAGAAAAATGCCCGCAGGGCATAGAGATAATGGACTGGCTTGAAAAAGTCGACAAGGCACTGAGCAAATAGGGTGATTATTTCTGACAAAGGCCAGAAGGCGTTCCGGCCCGATGGCCTTTTCAGCAGTCCCGTACAGTTCTTGTGGCATATCAGATGGACGGTTCTTATAAGAAATTGTCAGCAGAACCGACTCCCTTAAAAAACTATCACATACTTTAATTATCTCCATTTTTTATAGATTTTCATATTTCATAAATTTTCATATTGATTTGATGGAGCCTGTTCCCAGGATTCGCCTGATAATTTTTGTACACCCTCCTTTCTTTTTGTACACCCTCCTCTCCTTTTTATATACCCTCCTCTTCTTTTTGTACATCCTCCTCTTCTCATCGGACAATGCCATGGCGGCAAAAAGAGAGTATAATAAACCAGGCGTTATTAGCTTGCAGTAGTTCAGGCACTATTAGCTTGCAGTAGTTCAGGCACTATTAGCTTGCAGTAGTTTTAGTACAAAATCCCCTCTGGCCTTTGTCAGCAATCCCGGACCGTCCCCATGTCTTGAGACACCAGAACCGTTATCCCGGACTGCCCCATATCTTGAGACACCAGAACTGTCATACCGGGCTGCCTCCATGTCTTTAGACACCAGAACCGTCATACCGGACCATCCCCTGACAAGACTGCCCCTCTGACAGAACTATCACCCTGGCAATTATGGTCCTTGAATTTTATATATAATTCTTGCAGTATATATGGTAGAATAATAGTAGATTTGGCAATAAACCGGACAAACTGGTCAGATTATCCATGACAGCGATCGGACCGTCCTTACGGCGATCGAAACCAAAGAAAAAATGGCCGGGTTATATGCAAAAAGCCTGGCCGACGGGGTGAAAAATGTTTAGGGTACTGCTTGTTGATGATATGGAAATCAGCCGCAGACAAGTAAAACGGCTGAGCCTGTGGAACGGCGAAACGAATTTCATCATAGCCGCCGAAGCCCGGAACGGACAGGAAGCTCTGAACCTGCTGAGGCAGGATAAATTCGATTTGCTCATCACGGACATCAAAATGCCAAAGATCGACGGCATCGAACTGATGAAGGAAACTGTTGAAAACGGTCTCTGTCCATGTGTGGTACTGCTGAGTGATCACGAGGACTTTTCATTCGCCAGGCTCGGGATACAATACGGGGCCTTCGACTACCTCGGCAAACCTCCGGAGTACAGCAGCATGCTGGATCTTCTGAAAAGGGTCGAGCAGCACCTGTACAAAAAGAAGCGGGAAGAGGAGCTCTTAAGGAGCCTTTCCGAAAAGCTTGAGGAGAAGATCGGGGATGCTTTCCCTACAGCTGAACTCGAACAACTGATAGAGGCGTTCAAAACAAGGCAGCAGGACATAACGGCAGATATTGGCAGGCTGTGCGCTGCCATCGAAGCCCTTTTCGGGGATGACCCGATAAAGACGGGCACTGCGTTCAAAAAATCCATGTCTGAACTGATTACGCAACTGAAGCTGCATTACCCCTGGCTCACCTGTTTTATAGACGGCAACAGGTACAAGAGCCTTGATTTTGTTACAAATGACGGACTCCGCACGGCCAGCGACGCGTTCGGCGACGCTGTCATGGAGCTGTATGAAGCTATCAGGAAATTTGAATACGGAACCAGGGAAGACCAGCTCGAAAACAGGATCTGCCGCTATGTACTGGAGAACGTCGACACTGTGCTTTCAATAGAAGGTATATCCAAAGTCCTCTTCATGAACCGCAAATATCTCAGCGAGGTTTTCAGGCAGAAAACAGGCGAACTGCTGATAGACTACATCACCAGGATCAAAATGGCCAGGGCTGCGCGGCTGCTTTGCCGGAGCACCAGGAAGACCTACGAGATAGCACTCCAGCTGGGATACAGAGATACAGAGTATTTCAGCAGGTTGTTCAAGAAGCATATGGGTGTCACTCCCAGTGAGTATAGAAATTCTTCAATAGAGTCATAATCTGACAATTTTCTAGGTAAATACAAGAAAAAATTCATTCATCGATGTTTTTTTTCAGGGTATCATACAGAAGGAATGATATGCTGTTTTTTATTTTGTGGTCAGTCAGCCTGATCATAAGAATGGTGGATGCTTATGGAAAACGCGACTGTGTTGTCAGTGATCGTGGTTGAGGATTCCCGGTATTTTGCGGATCTGACCCTGAGATTACTGAAGAGAAGCGGACTGAAACTTAAAAGCAGAATAGTGTCGACCAGATCAGCACTGCAGGAAGCATTGAAAGAAGACCGGTATGACATAATCCTGAGCGATAATGTGATGCCTGATTTCGATGCATTGAGTGCATTGGAGATCAAAAACGATATGTGCAGAGATATACCATTTATTATCGTATCTGAAGATGTCAGCCAGCAGGATCTTGAAGAGGCATTCCGGAAAGGCTGCGACTCCTATCTTCCAAAAGACAGGATAGCAGACCTGCCGCAAATCGTACGGCAGGTACTCAGCACTTCAGATCCCCGCGCATAAACGTTTGGAAGTGCCGTCGATTTGATCGCACCGAAAGGAGGTGACGCAATGAAGTCTACAGGTATAGTAAGGAAAGTTGATGAGTTGGGCAGAGTGGTTTTGCCCATAGAGCTGAGGAGGACGTTGGATATAGCTGAGAAGGATGCACTTGAGATATTTATAGATGGGGCAAACATAATACTTAAAAAGTACGAGCCCGCTTGTATATTCTGTGGCGATGCCAGAGAAGTGATCAATTACAAGGGCAAAAATATATGTTCCGCATGTATGAAAGATCTCAAAGGCTAAGTTGGTTGTGGACAACAACGAAGCTTTTTGCACATAGAAGCAATTTGTTCACAAATAAAGAGCAAATTGCTTCTATGTTGTGAATCCTGACCAAATCCCTTTTGCGGTGTAAATACATTGGAGATGTTTTTACAGGCAATTGTTTAGTATATATCAAGTAATTCCCAGGGGTGATATTCTGAAATTCGGCAAAAAGAACCAGTTGGTCATCAAGACCCTACAATTGGCGGCAATAGCGCTTATTGCAGGCTTTATCCTTTACTATGCGGTAACAAGGATACTAAAAAGCGATATTGAGAATTCGCTGATCAAGTTTTCCGAGCAGGGAGCGGCAACTGTCAGTGAGTATGTTCACGGACGCCTTTCCGAGGTCAGGTCCATGGCTGAGAACAGCATCATAAGAGACACCAGCCTGCCCATCGAGCAGCGCCTGGACGAGCTTAGGGCACAGCTCAAGCTTGACCGCTACAGAAGGCTCAGTATAGCTGATCTTGAAGGAAATGCCGTTTCGACAGACGGCATGACACTAAATGTCTTTGACAGGGAATACTTTCAGAATGCGCTGAACGGAAGACCAAGCGTGTCCGACCCGATAGAAAGCCGGGCCGACGGCAGTGTGGTCATCGTCTTTGCCTCTCCGATCTATAATTCCGGCAAAGTGTCCGGCGTGC
>JAAZKL010000184.1 GCA_012799845.1 Clostridiaceae bacterium | reverse complement strand
ATGGAGGTCACCCAGGACATCAGGCCGATCCAGGAGATAACCGGCGAGAAAAGGCTTGCGGACCGGTAGACAGACGTATCGCCGTATCCGTGCAGTAAAGCTCTGTAATAAAAATTTCATATAAACGAAAAATTTTCCCCCGGACTGAAATGTTATAATTATGTTAAGCTGCTGTATCAGCGGCAGCATTATACGTCATGTATGTCACGGGGGTATTTTGTGTCTGTTAAGGTGACCGTCAGTCTAATATTGGCTGTGATGCTGGTATTTTCAGAAGCGGCAGGTCCGACTGCCGCACTCGCCGCATCGGATGAAGCGGGCAATACGTCCCGGCAAGAGGTCACAGAAAACGATTATTACGCCGTCATAGCCGCAATATCGCTGATTGACCAGGCAGCGGTCCTTTTAAGGGATCCGGCGCTGGCCATAGCGGCGGCTGAAACAAAGAATGCCGCGAAAACAGCGGCGGCTTTGGCAGGACCGCCGTCCGGACAGGGCGCCGGTGCTGAGGAAGACGACGAGAGCCTGTGGTACCTGTCTGACATCCCGATGAAGAAGGAGCACCAGAAACTGCTCTGGGAGTGCTGCAAAGAAAGAGGGATGGACTATATCGATATGCTGGCCCTGATATCAGTGGAGAGCAATTTCGAGGAAAAGTGCGTCGCCGGGAAATACATGGGATATTTCCAGTTGTCCAAAGATCACGGCCCAACGCTGTCCAAACAACTGAACACCAAAAATGACCCGCTGGACGGCACTATCAATATAATATGGGGCACCGCTTTCTATAGCTGGATACTGGACGATAAAAGGGTAAAGGGCCTGGAAGGCAAAGCGAAGCGGGATGCGGCTCTTTCCATATACCAGCGGGGGCCTGGCGGATATGACAAATACGGATTGAACCAAAAATACCTGGAGAGGTATTACAAAAAACGGGATAAAATAGTGGAACTGTTCGAAAGCAGGGAAAGCAAATAAGGGGTCTGGTCCGGACCCCTTATTTCAGTTCGCTTGTCGATCAGTAAAATGGGTAGCCGCCATAAAACCCGCCGTAGAATGGAGGGAACTGACCGAAGAACGGGCGTCTTCTCCTGCGGATGAGATTGGTGATCAGGAGCGCGCCTATGAAATCTCTCAGGATGCGCCTGCCGCCGCCGAAGAACTGTCTTTCTTCGGGATTTGGGCTGTTTTTGATCGCGGCTTCCACATTAGCCTCCACCTTCTTGTAGATGTCTGCGACCATGGATTCATACTCTTTGTTTGACGGGCATTTATCCCCGTGTTTGCCTTCCCAGTTGTCGCATACGTTCTCGACTTCGGGCATGATCACGTGATAAGTCTGCGGATAAAGGTTTTCAAGATCTTCCGCCGGCATCTCCATGAACTGGTTCATCTGCGCCGGCATCGCTGCCATGGGATTGCATGGATTGTACATCGGCATTACGTTTGCAGACGGCATGAGGCCCATATTCGGCATCACATTCGAGGCCGGCATCTGACCCATATTCGGCATCACATTTCCGGCCGGCATCTGGTCCATATTCGGCATCGGCATGAGTCCTGTATTCTGAACCGGCATCACGTTTGCGTTCTGGGCCGGCATCAAACCCGGATTCTGCATCGGCATCATACCCGCATTATCACGGTAATAGCTATACATCGACCATCCTCCTGTTCTCATATTGAAATCATAATTTCTTTCCATGTTACAATTTATGAATCAAATATGAGAAGGGTTACGGTTTATAAATTTATGTTAATGCCGACTTATCGGACGGCTTCGGCTGAGAAACCTGTTATTAGTCTCAGACCTGTTACTTATAACATGTAGTTGTCCGGTCCATATGTAAAGCCGGCAGAGAGAGCGAATTTTCTGAAGAAGTTTTGCGCATTTTCACGTATACTTATACAGATGGGTTGCTTCAAGTATAATATTAGGATCGGAGGAATATGTTATGCTGGTTACGACGACGCCTTCCGTGGAAGGGAGAAAAATCAGGGAGTACAAAGGGATCGTGTTTGGGGAAGTCGTTTCAGGTGTAGATTTTATCAAGGATCTGGCTGCAGGGCTGACTAACTTTTTCGGTGGCAGGTCGGGTTCCTATGAGGGAGAATTGATCGATGCCAGGGATCAGGCTATAATGGAAATGATCCGCAGAGCCGAGAGACTCGGAGCCAATGCGGTGGTCGGTATCGACGTGGACTACGAGGTGCTGGGACAGGGAGGCAACATGCTGATGGTAACGGCATGCGGCACTGCAGTAGTACTTGAGTGAAACAGGACGATATAATAACTGTTGATTGAAGGGACAGAGACAGAACGCAGATAGAGATGAAAACATTGATGGTGAGCTTGTGCTTGATGGAAACAGTGCCGGGATCAGACCTGTGGAGCGGCATCAGTTCTTTTGATGACGCTGTCTATAAGTTTGTTTCCGGCTTTATATCGGACGGCATGACCCGGTTAATGAAATTCATCACGTTTTTGGGTTCGGAATGGTCCATCTCTTTCCTTGCCGTAATGGTCCCCGCCCTTGTTTTTATCCTCAGAAAAAAAGAGTATTGCCGGCCCGGCCTGCTGATAACAGCCAACATCGCGCTTGGCGCCCTTTTCAACCAGATGCTCAAGCTGGTTTTCCGCAGGCCAAGGCCGGAAGTGCTCAAACTTGTTGAGGAAACAGGATTCAGCTTTCCCAGCGGACACTCGATGAGTTCCCTGATTTTTTTCGGCTTTGCCGCTTACCTGCTCATCAGGTATGGTAAACACCGGGGCAGATACTTGCTTGCCGGAGCCATTGGCGTCCTGGTGCTGCTGATCGGTCTGAGCAGGATCTATCTCGGCGTGCACTACGCCAGCGATGTCCTTGCCGGATTCATCATCGGCGCAGGATGGCTCATCATCGCGGTCAGGATCTCGGACAGGGTCCTGGAGAAGTGATCCCGTATACCTGGATCTCAACGGAATTCGGTCCTTTTCTTTTTGCTTCGAATATGGTTTCGATGGACTGATCGATCATATAGCGTATCTGCGAAAGATCATTCGGCCCTGTAAGACCGCCGATGCAGCATTTTACCTGCCTGCCGCTGCCAAGCTGTGAAAAATCGAACCGTTCCATGCCCTTTATAATGGAATTGGCTGCTTTTTCAGCCATATCCCTGCCGACCGGGGCGAACACGATGAACTCGTCGCCGTGTGCACGGCCTATCGCGTACTTCTCAAAGTGCTTATCGGCGTTTTCCCTTATGATGTTGTAGCAGGCAACAATGACCCTGTCGCCCACATCAAAGCCGTAGTCGTCGTTGACCTGCTTGAAATGGCTGATGTCGAACCGGAACACCGTAATGCTGCCGCTGTCGCTGCATGCGTCCGCTATGCCGTATGCCTCTTCGAGGAACACCTCCATGTTGGGCATGTTCTTTTTGATGTCATGTACACTGTCCTGTGAGATATCCAGCAAATCTATTTTTTTATCCATATGAAATCCCTCTCTTTCCAGAATTTTAATAAGATGATCGATGTCGATTTTTTTCTGCATCATCTCATTGAGTACTGAGGATATCTCGATACGCTTCTGCTTCATTTCACGTATTATATTCATGGCATCGATGGGTCCGCTCAGCATATCTTTGATCTGAGACAGAGAAAAACCGAGCTCCTTGAGTATTATGATCCAGTTGAGGCGATTGGATTGTCCCGCGTCATACGAACGGTAGCCTGTCGACTCGTCTATGCAGGCCGGTTTCAGCAGGCCGATTTCATCATAATGACGCAGCATTTTGGTAGTCACATTGTTCAATTTTGCGAATTCGCCTATTTTCAAGCAAAATGACCTCCTTCCTGGAAATACACGGCCGGTGTTTTCCTCAATTACTACTATAAACCTTACCACAATGGGAAGGTCAATAGTGATCATACAAGTTATTTTGAATGGCAGAGAAGGAAGGGTCATCTTGTTTTAATGGACCGTGTATGATATAAATTGAATAAAGCGGGTTTGGCGAGGGGGAGACGGGATGGATAAGAATTATATGATCGCTGCCTATCTCTATTGCAAAACGGGTTGGAAACCGGACGATATAAAGGGCGAATACCTCACGCACATCAATTACAGCTTCGCGCTGGTCAGGGACGGGGCGATATCGGCAGCGGAACTGGACAAACTGGACGAGATAAAACTCGTTAAAAAACGTTTTCCCCATCTGAAGGTGCTCATCTCGGTAGGAGGCTGGGGAGCCGACGGGTTTTCCGACGCGGCGCTGACGGATGAGTCAAGATCCCTGTTCGCCCGGTCTGCTGTAGAATTCATGAGGAGCAACGGTTTCGACGGTATCGATATCGACTGGGAATATCCGACCTCTTCCGATGGAGGGATCAAATCCAGGCCAGAGGACAGGGGGAATTTCAATCTTCTGCTGGAAGCTCTGAGGCGGGAACTGGACCGGTGCGGCGCCGGGGACGGGAAGAGGTACATGCTTACGGCTGCCATCGGATCTACTGCATATACGCTGCGCTTCTATGATCTGAAACACATATCCGGAATACTTGATTACGTAAATCTGATGACATATGATTTCGCGCACGGATCTTCGGCCGAGACCGGCCACCACACCTGCCTTTTCAGCCCGAAGGGTAAAGAGGACGCGCCATCTGCAGATGCTGCGGTTAAGATATGCCTCGACAACGGGATACCTGCAGGCAAGCTGGTACTTGGATGTGCATTCTACGGAAGAGGATGGGATGTCACGGACAGGTCGTCGAACGGGCTGTACGTCCCCGTCGCTTCCGAGTGCGGGTTTTATGGTTACAGGGACCTTGCGGAGCGCTTTATCGGCAGGGACGGGTTCAAAAGATACTGGGATGACCGGGCGAAGGCGCCGTATCTTTGGAACGGGAAGCATTTCATAACCTATGATGATCCCGAATCGCTGGGGCACAAGGTTTCCTATGTCAGATCCAACGGACTTGGCGGCATCATGTTCTGGGAACTGTCGCAGGACAATGGCGATGAACTGCTGAAAGCGATATATTCAAAGTTTGTGTAAGAAGCAGGAATCCGTAGGGAGGATAGGTCAATGCCTGACAGGGAACGGCTTGACGAAATCAAGAGAAAACTGAGGAGGCTCAAGAAGCTTGAGATCAGGATACGCTTCGAAGGGTCCTTCCGTGCGGCAAATTACAGTCCGGACGCCGTATTGAAAGGCAGCCGCATCAAACTTGTATGGGACGATTTTTTCCATCTGGGAGATAAAGGTGATCAGCGGGCGAAATATGGCCTTGCTGACCTGGCGGCGATGGACAGGGAAGAACATAAAAATGTAGTGGATGAGTTTTTCTTCAACGTATATTACAGGTACTACACAGAGAACGGCATCACCGGATCCCATCTCTATGATCCGGAGATCCTGGACTGGATGGGGCTTCCGCCGGATGCCACTTCAGAAGATATCAGGAAACGGTTCAGGGAGCTCGCAAAGAAGTACCACCCCGACACGGGCGGGGACAGCCGCGATTTCATCATGCTGATGGAGAACTATCGAAAGCTGGTCGACTGAACGGACTGACTTTGTCAGCTATGGACCGTCATAGACAGCCGTGTGCGGCAACAGACCGCCGCAACTAGCCATAGGCGGTCATGTGCAGTAACAGGCTGCTTTTAACAGTCATTTACTGTTGTGCCTGCTGCAGTGCGATGAAATCCTCCAGGGTGTTGAAGTCCTGTCCCAGCACGGCGGTGTCGACCGAGATGCCGTCGGTTCCCAGCAGTTCCAGTATGTTCTTGTTATCCGCATCTTCCTTTTTATTGGCTATAACGTACACAGTGTTGTATGCCAGCGGATAGACCTTTTTGAATCCGGCTTTCAGCTTTTCCGCCATATCGATATTATTGAAACTGAACTTGCCGGGATGGCTGACTCTGATCACATACAGATCTAGTCCATATTCCTTTGCCTGACTTATTTCTGTATCAAGATCCCTTTTGAACATCTCGGCATAATTGGGCATGAGCACTACTTTCTGTTCCTCGATGATACTGAGACTGTACAGTATCGGAGCGATGTGCCCGGCTATGGTCTCCAGCGTAAGCACGTTCTCCTCGTCGCTTATCAGGCTGTCGAAAATGCTGAATGCTATGATCACTCCAAGAAGCTCTATCTCCGCCCTGTCCAGGTATATTGGCACTATCAGCGCGCCGGTGATGTTGCCGAAGTCCTCTTTGACACTGCTGCCGAAATACTTCACAAGGTCTTCGTCCTCCAGGGCCAGCGCCGTCCTGCCTCTGAATATCCTTTTCCAACTGTCTGAAGGTTCAATGGCCGGGATATCTTTATTTATTCCATAACTGCTCCTGACCACGAACAGGTCCTTATCGCTGCTGTATGTCGCAAAAAGGCATTTATCAACGAGGAACGATACGCTGAGCGTGTCCATCGTGATATCTATCAATGTCTCGACATCCATGGAACTGTTGATGTTCCTGACAAGGTTGTTCAATGAGATCAGCCTGTCAAGCTTGTTTTGTATGACTTTCTTCTGCTCTTCCACCTGTCTGAAGTGCTTTGCGTTGGAAATCGCGATATAAGTCGATGATGACAGGCTCTCGATCAGTTCGAAAATATTTCTCCTGTAAGGCGTGCCCGTGATCGTGGATCCGAGCGTGACGAAACCGAGTATCTGTGTTACCTTATTGAGCAGGATTATGTACCTGGCTTTCAGCGGAGTCAGAAGGTTCAGGCAGTCTTTGAAGAGACTGCAGAAATACTGCGTGTCGGAATCGTTAGATACGTCGATGATTATCCTGTTCGGATCGATGACTGCGTTTTCATGCATCTCCAGCACGATGTCCAGCGATTTTACATTTTCCAGTACGAATCTGTATGACCGGAGGACATATTTTTCGCTTTTCTCATCGAACAGTACGAAGCCTGTCGCAGAGCTTTGCGTCAGCTCTGAAAAGACATCGATGGAGAGGCTGTACAGCGAATCCAGGTCAAGCTGGCTGAGCAGGGCCTTTGAGGATTGGTTTATCGCGAAGAGGTTGAATATTTTCTCGTCCAGGCTCTCATTGATAGCCTTTAGTTCGTTATACGATATGTAATTCCTCATTGCGCTGTTGCAGAGATTCATGAGGACTTCGCATATTATCAGGTCGTCCTCGTCGAACGTTCCCGAGATTTTCTCGGGTATCAGCAGGAATCCCTCAGGATGGTCGTCGGCTATGATGGGTACGATTATATCTATGCTGCAGTTTTGCTGCAGTTTGCAAATATCGATTCGTCGAAATATTTGAGCATCGCGCTCCTGTCCGTAAGCAGGCGCCCGTGGAAGACAGCCATATCATTGAGCTTTTTGCTGCGCTCTATGGTTTTTATCCCGATGCTCCTGCCCTTTTCCCTGACCAGATGGTAGCTGCCGTCCCTGATGCAGTACAGGGAAGAACTGTCCAACGTAAGCAGTTCATTTACAAAGTCGAATGCGGCAATCATGATCTGGTCCGAGTTCAGTTTCTGCGAGAAATAATCCACCGCCAATATCAGGCCTGAATAACGGAATATCTTGCCCGACAGCTTCTTTTCCTTTTTTTGTTCTTCGACCTGCTTTAGTATTTCGCTGTATTCCACTGAATAACGACCTCCCTGGTGACTCACATCTCTTTCATTTCTCCGTCATGTATAAAGAAACATGGCGCTATTTCTGGCCTGGTTATTTCCTTTATCTCATTCTTGATCTGGATCGAAGTGTTGGGGTAGACCTTTTTCAGGACATTTACTTCACCTTCGCCCTTGACGCGGAAATACTTCTGCAGAGCCCTGATTTCCTTTTCGATTTCCCTGACTTTTTCCTTGGCTTTGAAATACAGTTCCCTGACAAATTCGTAATCCTTGTTGTGCTTCATGCCCGCATCGTAGGAACTTGCATACACGGCAAAACGCTGCTTTGTTTTGGAGAGATGTATCCTGGCGTTGGCAAGCTCCCCCTGCAGCTTATCCAGCTGCTCCTTTACTTTGCTTCGGTCGAAGCCCGCTACTTTTATGATCGTGCGCACCTCATGATCGTTGCCTATATATGCCGCCTCCACCTTCTGTTCGGCCTCGATCGCCCCGCCGACTATCTTGCCTTTATTGGATTCCACGATGACCTGCTTTGCCTTGATATTGCTGTTCAGGCAGTAAAACCCGACATGTACGGTACCGTCGCATATGACTGTCGCATCTGATATGTACTTTGTGTAAAGGTCTTTGGTCGACTTTACAACTGCCCTGTTTTTGCCTGCTATACCGCCTTTTATGAGCAAATTGCCCCCGCGGCTGACCACTTCCTTTACACTTCCGATGCCGTATTCGCCGAGGATCTCGATGTCGTCCCTTGCCGCTACGGAGAAGTTGTCCGCGACAGATCCCTTTACGGTCAGGTAACCGTCGAAATCTATGTTTCCTGTGTTGAAATCTATATCGTTCAGTATCTCAAGATGGTTTGAAACGCTTATTTTATCACCGGTGTAATGCACGGCGCCGGTGACCTTTGAATAGAGGGTGGTGACGCCGTTTTCATATACTTCCCTGACCGTGTTGTCATCGTAGTAAAGCGGCAGCAGCTTGCCCTTCAACTGGTGGACCGTCTCGCCCTTGACAGATTTCCCGGGTGATCCCTCTGTGGGATCCGTTCTGTCGCCCAGCAAGTCGCCCGCCTTAACTTTGTTGATAATATTCAGTTCATAGTGGTCTGTTTTACCGTCTTCCTTTATTTCAGGCTTCGGTTCCCTCAGTTCGAACATCCTGATGACCGAATCCTGGCCGTTTACCGGCGGTATTCCTTCCGCGATGAGGATGGGTTCCCTGATGCGCAGCCTGTTCATAAGGACATCCGTCTTTATACCGAAGATAACTCCTCTTTGACGCAATTTAAGAAGTATCTCCCTGACGAGGTCGATCCCGTTGTTCGCGGAAAGCTCGGACTCGTCGACATACAGCGTGACATATGCCTTCATATCGTTATCGGTCAGCTCGATCACGATACGTTCGTCTATTTCGCCGAATTTGACCGGTGGATGCGGCGCATTCAGCAGGGCGTTCCTTACGGCTATGAAACTCGTGATCTTGATTTCGGGGTTGTTCGATATAAGGATATTGAAATCCCTGACGGAATACCCCTTCCTGAATGTTTCAATATATACGCCGTCTGCTTCTTTAGTGATCCTTATGAAATTGTTTCTAATAATGTCCATAACGTCACCTTTTACATGTCTTTTGCTGGAAAAAACCTGCCGGCTGCCTGGAACTGCAGATCGGTCATGAATTAAGTTGTTTCTTTGAATTTCCTGGTCGGATGAAATAGCCTGCATTTATATTATTCGACAAATCTGTTGTTGTTCCTGCATTATTCGACTATAATTTCGGGGCCGGGAACGATGAGATCCAAGCTGTCTTTCTTTTGAAAAAACTAAGCATATATTATCAGAAAATTCGACATCATTCAAGGGAATAATTCCTGAACTCTGTGTGAAAAATTATGCGGATGGAAGGTTTCTTCCTGGCCGATGTGTTATAATTCTTAAAAAAAGATATGAATGCAGCAAAGGGATGCAGTGATGAAAAACAAGGCTTATATTTTATTCGATCTGGACGGGACCCTGACAGACCCGGCCCCGGGCATCACAAAATCTGTGGCTTATGCCCTGGAGCATTTCGGGATACTCGCCGGTGATCTGGACGGACTGCGCAAATTTATCGGTCCGCCGCTCAGGGAATCATTCCCGAAGTACTATGGCTTCGATGAAGAAATGACTTTGAAGGCGATCGAAAAGTACAGGGAGTACTATAAAGAAAAAGGAATATATGAAAACAGGCTGATCGAGGGAATCGAAGCCCTGCTCTGGGATCTGTCGGAGGACGGCAGGCAGCTTGTGGTGGCGACCGCAAAACCGGAAGTGTTCGCGGAAGTCGTACTGGAGCATTTTGATATAAGGAAATATTTCAGATTCGTTTGTGGAGCGGAGCTTCACGGGTCCAGGATCAGCAAGGACGATGTGATCATATACGCGCTCGAAACGGCCGGTATCGATGATCCCCGGTCGGCTGTCATGGTTGGCGACCGGGAACATGATGTCACAGGTGCGCTCAGGGCAGGCATGGAGTGCATAGGCGTTTTATTCGGCTACGGCAGCCGGGAGGAACTGCAGCATGCGGGGGCGGCGCTGGTGGTTGAGACGGTGGAAGAGCTCAGGGCGGTCCTGCTGGGGGACAGGTGATCTTGAACATGTATTGGGGGGACATGTGATTCTGAACTTGTATGATATATGGAGGTTGACATGAGGGAGCGGATCGAACTTCGCGAGTGCTCATCGCAGGACGGGTACGACATACTCGAGATGTTGCATGAGATCGGCCCTGGCGAAAGCGGTTTTCAGAACAACGCGTATAATACGAAAAAAGAAGATTTCAAAGACCTGATATACCGGTGGATGGATGTATCCCGCGGGATAGGGCTCGTTCCCGGTTTTGTCCCGCAGACCGTCTACTGGCTTTACGCCGGCGGACGTCCCGTCGGGATGGCCAAGCTCAGGAAATACCTGACTGATAAGCTCAAGATGGAAGGCGGACATATCGGCTACTGCATAAGGCCTTCCGAAAGGCGGAAGGGTTATGGGACGCTGCTCCTCGGAGAAGTGCTCAGGAAGGCGGCTGAAATGGGCATCCCTCGTGCCCTGGTCACATGTTTCGAAGATAATACGGGCTCCAGGCGAGTCATCGAAAACAACGGAGGGGTACTTGAAAATATTGTGGACGGCAGGTGCCTGTACTGGATCCGGCTGGACGAGGATACGGGCATGAGGGAACTGCATCCCGACGACTACCCGGAAATGATCGGGATGTGGAAGAATACGCCCGGGATCGGTATCAGCAGGGCTGATTCGGAAAGCGGCATACGAGGGTTTTTGCTGAGGAATCCCGGCCTGAGCTGGTGCTATAAGGACGGCGGCAGGATAGTCGGCACTTCCCTTTGCGGCCAGGACGGCAGAAGGGGCTACATTTACCATACGGCAGTGCTGCCCGAATACAGGGGGAGAGGCATAGGCTCCATGTTGGTCAGAAAGAGCCTTGAGCAGCTTAAATCAGCAGGTATCGATAAGTGCCACATCTTTGTGTTCAGGGATAATGAGCCGGGCAATGCGTTCTGGAGCGCAACCGGATGGACCAGGCGCAACGATATTTTAGTTTACTCGCGGGATATACCGGTCGTATGACAGCGACGGCCGGATTTGGATAAATGCTTTACCGGGCCGGATTTTGGCAACATGCTTTACCGGTTTTGAAATGGATGTTTTACCAGGTTTGAAATGAGCGGATCGGCATCAAAAAGGAGGGGTGGTTATGGACAGGGAAGGATTCGTACCTTTCCATATCAATGCCGAAAAAGGCGATTTCGAAGGAAATGGAGGCCACGGGCGTTATGTCCTGCTGCCTGGCTCTGAGGGGCGGGCGGAGAAGATCGCGTCGACGTGGAAGGATGTCATTGTAAAGAAACATCCAAGGAACCACAACCTGTATCTCGGCAGGATGGAGTCCGGAGCGGGGGATATCGATATGGCCGTGATATCCACAGGTATGGGTGCGCCCAGTGCGGACATAATCATAAACGAACTGATAAACCTTGGAGCACGGAATCTGATCAGGATAGGGACATCAGGCTCCATGCAGCCGGACCTTGTACCTGCAGGTTCCGTCGTGGTGCCGACAGGCAGCGTAAAGGACGAGACGACCTCCGCCAGGTACCTCCCGGTGGAAATGCCGGCGGTCCCGTCGCTGGAGTTCCTGACTGCTGCTTACACTGCATGGACGGAGACAAGGGGCGAGGTCGATGCCGCAGATGATTATGCGGACAGTGCCGCAGTTGAAGCTGTAAATGATTATGCAGATATCGCCAGGAATGATGTCAAACAGGATTCTGTGCTTCCTTGTGATGTTTTCTTCGGAGTCGTGCATTCAAAGGACTCGCTGTACGCAAGGGAGATGCTGGTGGGCCCGAAGCGCAGGGAGAACGAGGAATACATGCGCGTTCTGAAAGACAGCGGAGTGCTGGCATCTGAGATGGAGACCAGCATACTGTTCACGCTGGGCCAGCTGTACAGCCGGCAATTTGCCAGGGAAGGAGACAGGCCTGTGCTTACGGGCGCGGTCCTTGCCGTTATCGGCGGATCCACGCCCTTCGGCGACAAAGCCACGGAAGCGGCTGCCATAGATGCTGCGATCTCGTTCTGCCTGAAGACTGTCGGGGTGCTGCACAGGATCCGTATCCAGTCCCGTATGCAATACTGAAGGCGGTGCATAATACTGTATACGTACTGCGCAAGCGGTATTGCGCAAGGCGGTACCGATCGGGAAGACTGATGATGCTGCATCAGCCTTTCCGATCGCTGCAGGGTGTCCTGCATGGTCACGAGGCCGGCACGGTCTGTGGCTGCCGCCTTGAGAGCAGATAAGTTGCGGCGCCGAATACCAGGGCTGCTAATATAAAGCTTACGGGAGCCAGCAGTATACCGTACTGATGGTCTACCCACAGGAAGCTCCTGATGACCGACAATATTGTCAGCCCCCCGGCACTGCTTGACATGGGCAGAGTCACGACCATAAGCCCGAGGCCGACCCAGAAGGCTGTGACGAAGTACTTGCCGAACTTATAGGTAAGAGCCCCGTACAGCGTCGAAAATGAAGTGAGTAATATGAATAAAGCAGCCATAAAGAGGATTTCCAGTGCTTTATCGGCATTGGGGTAAATCCACTGAGCTATAGTGGTCCCCTCATCAAGATTGACCGGAATGTTTCTTAAGATATACATTTCTATGAACGATGTAATAAGTGTTAATCCTGTCAAAATAGCTGACAGCGTGATATTTGCCATAACATTCGAAATAAAGATAGTAGTTCTTGTATTTCCGTGGATCAAAAGGTAGTTGAATGATGTCCTGTAATCGGCTGAGACATATACAAATGCAAATATTGCAACGCTGAGACCGAAGCCTGAATTAAATGAAACAGTCCCTATCGAGAGCAGGATGCAGGCTGCCAGATAAAATATCACTGTGAACCACAATGTACTTTTCAGTATATTTTTGAGTCGAAAACGAAAGCATTTTGAAATCCTGTTCATTGCATTCCCTCCCTGCCGTTGTTGGTAAGATAAATAAACAGTTTCTGCACCGGTATCGGTGACACATCCACATTATGTGACCTGAAGTTTTTTCTCGATTCATCATCGATCCTGTCGAAAACGGCAGAAACCTTTATGTTCCCGACCATCTCGCTGCGGATGACGTTGAGCCCGCTGACTGCTGCATCGACATCGGATGGCCTGCCGGATACATGGAAGGCCATTTCCCTTAGATCCGGAACCTGGCGCCGGCAAATGAGTTCCCCTTCCCTGATTATCAGCACCTCTTCGAATATGTCTGCCGATTCTTCGATCAGATGAGTGGAAATGATGAATGTCCGCGGATGATCAGTGTAGTCCTCAAGCAGTTCCCTGTAGAAGAGGTCCCTGACTGCTGCGTCAAGACCCAGCACGGGTTCGTCGAATATCGTCAGCGGAGCCCTTGACGCAAGACCTATGACGATGCGCAGTATCGATTCGAATCCCCTGGAGAGAGCCTTGTATTTTTTTCTTTTGTCCAATTTGAATTTTTCACAGAGCCGGTCGGCATATCCCATATCGAAGTTATCAAAAAACATTGCCGACGTTTTCAATAATTCAGATACTCTCATGTTCGGTATAAAGTAGTTCTTTTCAGGCATATAGCATACCTGGGCCAGGGTATTCTGGCTGTTTTTCGCATCCTGCCCGAAAAGCTTCACGTTTCCGCTGTCGGCGAATATCCTTGACGTGATGATGTCGAGCAGCGTGGTTTTGCCTGCACCATTGCGGCCAAGCAATCCGTAGATCCTGTTGCCTTCCAGTTTCACTGAAAAGTTGCTCAGGGCGGTCACTTTTCCATAGCACTTTGTCAATGAATCAGTTTCGAGCAACAAGTCATCATTCGTTTTATCGATCATGTTTTCCATCAGGTTAACATTCATGTGAACATTCTCCTTTCCTTATCATACTAATGAGGTCCTCGGTCCCGATCCCAAGTTTCCTTGCCTCTTCCAGCAGTGTGATGACATAGTCGTTATAGAAATTGTTTATGCGTTCCTCCAGTATTTTTTTCCTTGCGCCCGCAGCAACGAACATCCCTATCCCTCTCCTTTTATACAGGATGCCTCT
>JAAZKL010000183.1 GCA_012799845.1 Clostridiaceae bacterium | reverse complement strand
ATCGATACTGAGAATTTCAAGAATACTATCAGTCTTTCGATGCCTATCATAGAGACAGTATACAACAGCGGCAAATCAAGCGTTTCATTTTCAAGCGAAATAAAAGAGATTTTTACCGGCGTTTTCGGATTCGACCTTCACACGCCATCAACTATATTCAGTGCACACTCTCCGTTATTCAGGCATTACTATGAAATGCAAAATGCCAGTGGCCGGAATGCGGACAACCAGCCGCTGTCCGATGACACGGATCACAAGGTGACGCATGGCAGGGGGAATGGACCTGGACAGGGCGATACTCCTTATGAAGGCGGAACCGGAAAAGGCACTGTACCGAACGAGGGCGATACAGCACCAGGTAAGAACGGTGAAATTCTAAATAAAAGCGATGCCGGACAAGGCACAAACGACGGGAGTAGGACTGGAAGCGGAGAAAATGCCGGAACGGACGGCAAAGGCGATTCGACCGGCAAAGGTGATTCAGCCGACAAAGGTGACGCGGCCGGCAAAGGACAGAACGGTCCGGATGGACAGAACGGTCCGGGTGGCCGCAACAGTACAGGAGACAGTCCTGATAAGCAGATTACAGAAAGCAGTATAAACCTGGACCCATACACCGATTCTTTGCCTCAATGGGCCAGCAGTATAAGTTGGGAGACAGAAGATGAAGAGAAAGATGACAAGGTCGATATAGTGGAAATTGAAAAAATTGCAATAAAGAATCACACCAGGTACAAAATAGATGTTGCGAAGCTGTTGAAACAGCCGCTTAATCTGGATCTCTCAAAGAAGGGGCCGAAAGTACTTATCTATCATACGCACACCAGTGAAAGCTATGTCTTGAAGGAGTCTGACCTGGGCAAGAAAAATGTGCCGAGTTTCAACAGCAATCCTAAATATAACGTAGTAAGGGTCGGTGAGGAACTTGCACGCTATCTGAAGAAATATGGCATTGAAACGCTCCATAACGGAACAATCCATGACAAGGTTCGTGATGCGGCTTACAGCGTATCTGTCAATACTCTGAAGAGTTACAGGCAGAGTTACCCCTCGATCCAGGTATATATCGACGTGCACAGGGATGCGGTAAACAGCGACAAGCCAAAGCTTCGGGCAACCACGGAGATCAACGGCAAAAGCTGCGCCCAGATCATGTTTGTTGTCGGCGCCGAAGGAACGCTGCCGCACCCGAAATGGCAGGAAAATCTCAGCTTCGTACTGAAGCTTCAGCAGAAACTCAATGAAAAATATCCGGGACTTGCGAGACCGATTTGGATCGTGGAAGCCCGTTACAATCAACACATATCAACCCAATCCATTCTTATTGAAGTGGGCGGAGACGGCAACCTCCTCAGTGAGTGCCTCGAAAGCACCAAATACCTTGCCGAAGTCCTGCATGAGGTAATGACCGAATGAGGGAGGGACAGTTCTTAAGTAGAGGACAGTTCTCCAGAATGGCCGGTCCCCAAAAGGGGAGAATCCTTCAGATGTGAGCATTCTCAAAAGGGGGGACAGTTCTTCAGAAAGCAGGTAGTTTAGGGGGACAGTTCTCGGGAATACAGGTGAATGAGGGGGACAGTTCTCCAGAAGTGAACAGTTCTCAGGAATGCGGGTGAATGAGGGGGACAGTTCTCAGGAATGCGGGTGAATAAGGGGGACAGTTCTCAGGAATGCGGGTGAATAAGGGGACAATTCTCCAGAATTGTATGAAACAACGATACATTCAGTTAACAGCTTAATGAATATCATATTGCATAGCGTCAATAATAATAAAAAGACCAACCAATACCAGTGAACCAAACAAAATAACCCCTTAACATCTGACATCTATGGAGATTTGGATATGGCCACTGAAAACTCTGTCTCAAAAAGACTTGAAATATACAGGCAAAAAAGGATCAGGCGAAAAAGGTGCATTGCTGCTTTATTGCTTCTTACTGTTCTTTTAGCTGCAGGCATAATCATCGTTGATAAGTCCGTGAATAGTCTTGTTTCCGGGCAACAGGCATTTTCCCTGCTTGATTTTAAAAACCATGGGGCTAACGTGGAGATCACGATTATGAATAATAAGGTTTTGATAAATATAGAGAATTTGCGCCAGTATCTGGAGCGTCTGAAAAACATCTTCCATGAAACGCTTATTAAAAAGAGGGACAATTCTTCAGAAAGCGGGTAGCCCCAGAGAGGGGGATGGTTCTTCAGAAAACGGGTAGTCCCAGAGAGGGGGACAGTTCTACGGAAAACGGGTAGTCCCAGAGGGGGGACAGTTCTCCAGAAAGCGGGTAGTTCCAAAGAGGGGGACAGTCCTACGGAAAACGGGTAGTCCCAGAGAGGGGGATGGTTCTTCAGAAAGCAGGCAGTGCCAAAGAGGGACGGCTCTATAGAAAGCCGGCAGTCCAAAAAGGGGACAGTTTTCAGGAAAGGATCGCAATAGATCGATGCCAGGTTAAAAAATGGTTTTCCTATCAAAAATGCGGTCATGACCACTTTAGTTGCATTTTTGTCACCTACTGTGTTCAAATATTCAACTAAAGTTCATATTTCCCAGCAATTTTATTGAATAATTTCAATAAAAGGCGACATAATATCACCCATACAGCATTATGGTGAATGAAAAATTTCAACGCGAGATACTTTGTCTGCAATTTTGCTCACCTATTAGTTACTACCAAGTTAGCCAAGCGGATTTTCAATAAATCAGTTGAATAAAACCAGTTGAAATTGAACTTTATTTGATTTTCTGATCATATTTCAATCAGCGGCTGCTGCCGTACCATTCACATTTGCCGGATCAGCGATATACCGAAGGATGCATGGTATTACAATGCTGCTCCCGAAAGATCTATATTCGCAGAATCAATGATGTGCCGAAGGATGCATGACATGGCATTACAATGCTGCTCCCGCAACAGTTATTTCGCACATTATGGCGTAAATTGATATCGATACAGATATAATAGCAGGGTGATACGTCAAAATTCGTGCCAGTTTTATGGATCCTGTGCTTCTCCAGGAATGTGTGCTTAAATAGTGACTTTTGGCGGAAGTTTTGGTATTATTACCTGGAATGATTTTCTTAACAGCGGAATTGTGCAGGCCGCACTGAAACAGCTGTTTTCAGCCGTAGTAAACCTTGCCATGAGCGCTGTTAAGACTGATTCGTCCATTGCAATAGCTGGTTAACTGCTGTAAAACCATGTTTGAGTGACGCAGAGCCATGTTTGAGTGACGCAGAGCTATGTTTGAATGCTGTAAAACCACGTTTTAGTGCTGCAAAGCTTGGTTTGAGCGATGCAAAGACTTGTTTGAGTGATGAAAAGCCTGGCTTGATATTTCTAAGGCTTTGAGGCATAGCCTAAAGGAATTATTGCTGGAAAATTGTTGCCAAATAATTGTTGCGAAACAATATTACTAAACAATATTACCAAACTATATTACATAAGAAGGAAGGTAGATGCATTATGAGCGCACCATTGGTACTGGATGGAAAAACGCTGGCGAAAAGCGTTGAGCAGGAACTGGCTTCCAGAGTACAAAGAATAAAAGAAAAATCGGGCGTAACACCGATCCTGGCGACGATAATAGTTGGGAGCGATCCCGCGTCAGTGACATATGTGAGGATGAAGGGCAACGCCTGCAGAAGGATCGGGATGGAATCGCTCAAGGTCGAGCTTCCGGAAGAAACGACAACTCAGCAACTGATCGATAAGATACAGGAACTGAACCGTGATGAGAACGTTCACGGGATACTGCTGCAGCACCCTGTACCGGCTCACATCGACGAAATGGCCTGCTTCCTCAGCATCGATGTTTCCAAGGATGTGGACGGCGTGAACCCGAACACCTTTGGAAGGATGGCACTGCAGATGGATTCGTTCAAATGTGCGACACCGTACGGGATCATTACGCTGTTGAAGCATTACAACATCCAGATAGCAGGCAAGGAAGCTGTAGTGATAGGCAGAAGCCCGATCCTGGGCAAACCTGTTGCGATGCTGCTTCTCAATGAGAACGCGACGGTCACGATATGCCATTCTAAAACAAAAGACCTGCCGAATGTTGTAAGGCGTGCCGATATCGTTGTGGCGGCAGTAGGCAGGCCAAAATTCGTAAAGGCCGACTGGATCAAGGAAGGCTGTGTGCTGGTGGACGCCGGATACAACCCCGGAAACATCGGAGATATTGATCTTGAAAATTGCATCAGCAAATGCTCGGCATACACTCCGGTTCCTGGCGGAGTCGGTCCGATGACCATCAACCGCCTGATATACCAGACGGTGGAATCGGCAGAGAAGAAGCTCGGGCTCGCGTGAAGCCCAGTTTTTGAAGGTGATGCGTGGAGTTTAGCGCGTGAAGCCAGTGCTTGAAGGTGATGCGTGGAGTTGAGCACATGAAATTCGGTGTCCGAGATGATGTTCTGAGGCTGACGCCTGAAATTCAGTGCCTGAAGTTCAGAGCATGAGACTTCGCGCCTGAATTCTGGCATATAAAGCTTCGTGCCTGGAGTTGAGCACATGAAATTCGGTGTCCGAGATGATGTTCTGAGGCTGACGCCTGAAACTCGGTGCCTGAAACTCGGTGCCTGAAACTCGGTGCCTGAAATTTGGTGCCTGAAATTTGGTATCTTTATTTTACCGCCCGCCGATGTTATAATTGTTTTGCATTTTTGATTGCTGTTTTGCATTTGCTGAAACCAGCATCTGCTTATACTCTTTAGGACAAAACGAAGGGGAAGGTTAAATGTCGGGCAACAGACAGGATAAGATAAGGAATTTTTGCATTATCGCCCATATAGACCACGGCAAATCGACGCTGGCAGACCGCCTTATCCAGATGACCGGTGTGCTGACGGAGCGTGAGATGCAGGATCAGGTCCTCGACAATATGGATATTGAGAGGGAACGCGGCATAACCATAAAAGCCCAGGCCGTCAGGATGGTTTACAGGGGCAGCGACGGGCAGGAGTATATCCTGAATCTGATCGATACTCCAGGTCATGTCGATTTCAACTACGAGGTTTCGAGGAGCCTTGCTGCATGTGAGGGTGCCATACTTGTCGTGGATGCGTCACAGGGTATCGAGGCGCAGACTCTGGCGAACGTTTATCTTGCGCTTGAACACGATCTTGAGATTATTCCGGTCGTCAACAAAATCGACCTGATAAGCGCGCGGCCTGAAGAGATCAAGAAAGAGATCGAAGATGTGATCGGGCTGGACTGTTCCGAGGCACCTGAAATTTCCGCAAAGAACGGCGTTAACATCGGGACGGTGCTGGAACAGATAGTAAAACATGTGCCGCCGCCAAAGGGCAGTGAGGACGATCCTCTGCGGGCTCTTATATTCGATTCGTTTTACGATGCCTACAAAGGCGTCATCGTGCATATCAGGATAAAGGAAGGGGCGGTCAGGCCTGGCGATACCATACGTTTGATGTCTACCGGCAAGGAATTTGTCGTGACCGATGTCGGGTATTTCAGACCGGGGCAGTATGTACCGTGCGATGCCCTGCTGGCAGGCGACGTTGGTTACCTTGCCGCAAGCATCAAAAATGTCAGGGATACCAGGATAGGAGATACCGTAACACTGGCGGACAGGCCAGCTGTTGAGCCGCTGCCGGGCTACAAGAAAGTGCAGTCCATGGTGTTCTGCGGTATTTATCCGGCAGACGGCGCGAAATACAACGACTTGAGGGATGCACTCGAAAAGCTGCAGCTTAACGATGCTTCGCTCACCTTCGAGCCGGAGACATCGGGAGCGTTGGGATTTGGATTCAGATGCGGTTTCCTGGGGCTCCTGCACATGGAGGTCGTCCAGGAGCGGCTTGAGAGGGAGTATGACCTGGATGTGGTCACTACTGCGCCGAGCGTTATTTACAGGATCACTCTAAAGGACGGAGAAGAGTTGAATATAGACAACCCTACGAACATGCCGCCCGTGGTTTCTATCGAGAAGATGGAAGAGCCGATCGTAAAAGCTACCATCATGACCCCTGAGGAATACGTGGGAAATATAATGGAGCTTTCGCAGGAAAGAAGGGGCATCTATAAGGATATGTCGTACATCGACCAGAAGAGGGTCATGTTGACGTATGAACTGCCATTAAACGAAATAATTTACGATTTTTTCGATGCATTGAAATCCAGGACGAAGGGTTATGCGTCTTTTGACTACGAACTGATCGTGTACAGGGAATCAGAACTGGTGAAGCTCGACATCATGTTAAATGGCGAGATTGTAGACGCTTTGTCGTTTGTCGTCCATAAGGACAAAGCTTATACAAGAGGCCGACGGATCGCTGAGAAGTTGAAGGAAGCCATACCAAGGCAGCAGTTCGAGATACCGATACAGGCCTGCATCGGCGGCAAGATTATAGCCAGGGAGACGGTGAAGGCGTTCAGGAAGGATGTCCTGGCCAAGTGCTACGGCGGTGATATAACGAGGAAGAAGAAACTGCTCGAGAAGCAGAAGGAAGGCAAGAAGCGCATGCGCCAGGTAGGCTCGGTGGAGGTGCCGCAGGAGGCGTTCATGAGTGTGCTGAAGCTGGATTGAGCCTTTAGCCTGACCAGAGTGTATCCGGGATAGGCGGCCCTGGGACAGGCTGCACCGGAACAGGCCGGATCAGAATAGGCTGTACCAGAATAAGCGAATTGGAATACGCCGCACCGGGACAAACCGGACCAGAATAAGCCGGACACGGACAGGCCGGACCGAAACTGACAAGTCCGGACCGTGCCGGGTTCGGCCGGATCAGAATATCACAGGTGATCGCATGAGCCACAGGAGCGATAACATAGGAATCTACATCCACATACCATTTTGCAGATCGAAATGCTATTACTGCGACTTCAACTCTTATGCCGGCAGGGAACATCTTGCCGGTTCTTATTTTGATGCGCTTTTCAGGGAGATAACGGCCAGGAGCGGGCATTTGGGGGACCGGCGTGTTTGTTCCATCTTCATAGGCGGCGGCACTCCGTCGCTGGTCGATCCCGGGTATATCACAAAACTGATCGATATATGCAGGAGCCATTTCCATGTCGAAGATGACACAGAGATAACAATGGAAAGCAACCCTGGCACATTGACATACGACAAACTGCAGGCGTACAGGGATGCCGGTGTGAATCGCCTGAGCATAGGCCTGCAGGCATGGCAGGACAGGATTTTGAAAACCATCGGCAGGATCCACACCAGGCAGCAGTTTGTCGATAATGTCGAGGCCGCGGTCAAATGTGGCTTCGATAATATAAATGCAGATCTGATATTCGGCCTGCCCGGCCAAACTATTGAAAATTGGACGGAGACGCTCGAGGCTGTGTCAGGGTTTAGTGCGATAAAACACATTTCATGCTACAGTCTGAAGATCGAGGAGGGGACTGTACTTGGCGACAAGCTGGATGCCGGGATGCTTCAGCCTGTTGATGACGAACTGGACAGGGAGATGTACCATCGAGCCGCAGACATGCTGGCGGAGAAAGGCTACAGGTGGTATGAGATATCGAATTTCGCAATACCCGGGTTTGAATGCAGGCATAATCTGCTGTACTGGAAGACGAGGGAATATGCCGGTTTCGGGTCGGGAGCCCATTCATACCTTGACGCTGCGCGTTTTAGCAATGTGACTGGCATAGAGGAGTACATCAGGGCGGTTGACACCGTTTACGGCAGTTATGGCCGCGATTTGGCGGCAACTTACGGCAGCAACAGTGCGGTAACTTCAGACAACGTCGATACGGTATATTCCGGCAGCGTCGGGGAAGTAAATTCCGGTAGCGTCGGAACGAAAAATTCCGGCAGCGGGACAACTGTACGTACCGGAATGAAAGGCTGCAGCAGTACAACTGCACGTACCGGGATAGAAGGCTTGCATGAAAACTTTGAAGTTATAGACAGGGAAGAAGCAATGTCCGAGTATATGATCCTCGGGCTGCGGCTTACTGAAGGCGTCAGCTCGGCAGAGTTTGAAGAGCGCTTTGGAGAAAAGCTGGAAGGCAGATATGGCGACAGGCTGGAGAAGTTGGTCGCAAATGGGCTGCTCACGGTTGAAATCACGGCACACGAGCCATGTCACAGCAGGCCGGTTGGAACTATTGCATTCGACCCGGGTCAGAGCAATAGGCCGGTTGAAGCTGCCGCATCCGACCCGGGTCAGAACAATAGGCCGGTTGGAACCACTGCATCCGACCCGGGTCTGAGCAATAGGCCGGTTGGAACTACTGCGCCCAACCCAGGCTGCATAAGCCGGGAAATAAGGTATAAGCTGACCAGGTTGGGCTTCGACCTGGCAAACAGCGTGTTTATTGAGTTCATTTAAATAAATCTTGACAAAAAAAACCCACGGTGGTATTTTTATTGTAGATTAGCACTCGCCAACACAGAGTGCTAACAAACAAATAAATAACTAGATTCGTATAAATAATATAATTGAGTGATTGTTTATTCTCCAGGGGTGTATGAGATGATAATGGATGATAGAAAAAAACGGATCCTTCAGGCCATCATCGATGACTACATCGATAAGGCCGAACCGATCGGCTCAAGGACAATCGCCAGGAAATATGAACTGGGGCTGAGTTCGGCCACGATCAGAAATGAGATGGCAGACCTTGAAGAAATGGGCTATCTCGCACAGCCGCATACTTCCGCGGGCCGTGTGCCTTCGGACAAGGGTTACAGGCTGTACGTCGACAAGCTCATGCCGGCGCGTGATCTGAACCATGAGGAAATCAGGGAACTGAAGTCCGCGACGGAAACGCGCGTATATGAACTGAGCCAGCTGCTGAAGCAGGCTACCGCAGTACTGTCCGGCTTTACCAAATACACATCGATGGCAGTGACACCGAGGATGAGGAACAGTACGATAAAGGCAATACAGATCGTTCCGATAGAACCAGGAAAGGCACTGGTCATTGTCGTGAACAATGCGGGCATCGTGAAGAACAGCCTGATCAAATTTGCAGAGCAGGCAAATTCTGAGATGCTGGGACGCATAACTAATTTGCTCAATGACAAACTGGCCGGACTTACGTTCGAACAGGCGGATATCGAGCAGATAAAGACTCTGGGCAGGGAGATAGGCGTATCGGGAGAGATCCTGGCGCCGATACTGGAGGGAACTGCCGACTGCATATACCAGATGGGCGATCATGAGATGTATGTGGAGGGATCCACCAATATACTCAACCACCCTGAATACAAGGATATGGACAAAGCAAGACAGTTCCTGAGCATGCTTGATGAAAAGACTTCGATATGCAGGGCGTTGTCGGGTTCGGCGCAGCCATTCGGCATCACGGTCAGGATAGGCTCTGAAAATGACCTGTCAAGCATCAGGGATTGCAGTTTGGTAACAGTCAGCTATAATGTATCTGATACGATGGCAGGGACCATAGGTATCATCGGTCCCACCAGGATGGAATACAGCAAAGTTATTTCATCGATCAGATATATGAAAAAGCTGGTTAGTGATGAAATCGACAGGCTCCTGGGACGCGAGCCGGATAGTGTGTGATGTAGGCCGGGGAGCATATAATGAAAGCCGGACAGCTATAGGTACCTGTAAGGACAGTTATGGATCCCTTAAAGGGAAATACTTATCAAAGGATGATATATCGAAATGAATGATAAAAAACAGAAGAACCGGGCTGAAGAACATTGTGGCAACAACTTGAGAAGTACCGATGTTGACGTTGTCGCAGGCAACATGGCGGGATCATATGAGGGGAATAAACCCGGTGTTAAAAGTGCCAGTGGGAATGAGACAGGCACTGATGCAGGAAATGGAGCAGGAAACAGCGCAGGAAGCGGAGCAACTAACGTAGCAGCTAATGAAGCAGCAAATAATGCGGCTAACGTAACGGCTAACGGAACAGCTAATGCAACAGCAAATGAAGCGGCAGAGATAAAGGCTCTGAAGGAAGAGTTGGAGGCTGTTAAGTCAGAACTGCAAGGGCAAACGGAAAGGTGCGGCGAATACCTGGACAGATTCCAGAGGACTGCTGCAGAGTTCGATAATTTCAAGAAAAGGACTGCCAAAGAAAAAGAAGCCTTGTATGACGATGCTGTCTGCGATGTGATCAGGGAATTCCTTCCTGTCATCGATAATCTGGAAAGAGCGCAGAATGCGGTATCCGCCGAGAGTTCCGCGCAGTCTCTGAAGGATGGCGTCGAGCTGGTCTTGAAGCAATTCAGGGAGACATTGAAAAAAATCGGTGTCGAGGAGATAAAGGCTGTTAATGAAACCTTTGACCCCATGCTCCATAATGCCGTGATGCATGTGGAGGATGAGTCCCTGGGCCACAGCGTCGTCGTGGAGGAGTTTCAGAAGGGCTATATTTTTAAGGACAGGGTCATACGCTACAGCATGGTCAAAGTGGCGAACTGATCCGGCGGCAGCAGGATATACATAAGTAGCTGCAGCGGGCTGGTCGTGTGCTGTCAGTGCGGCAAACCTGCCGGACCGCAGTATACGGCGCTCCAGGTACGGTGCCAGAACTTACGAGACCGACACTTACGGCGCTCCAGGTACGGTGCAAGAGCTCATGACGCCAGAGTATACGGTGCTCCAGGTACAGTGCCAGAACTTACGAGAACGACACTTGCAGCGCTATAGCTG
Source organism: Clostridiaceae bacterium (assembly GCA_012799845.1). Classification (GTDB taxonomy): domain Bacteria; phylum Bacillota; class Clostridia; order Acetivibrionales; family DTU013; genus DTU013. Next base: position 3,690 of record JAAZKL010000183.1, on the reverse strand, counting down.
CGGCAACATAGTTTACGGTGCGGAGTCAATTTTACGCGGATAAGCTAAAGCGATTAAAAAGCGATTAAAAAACGATTAAAAAACGATTAAAAAACGATTACAATTTATATTCAATACTAAAATATCTAATTCAGGGAGGTACATTATGGCAAAAGTAATAGGTATAGATCTGGGCACAACGAACTCGTGTGTTGCTGTTATGGAGGGAGGCGAACCTGTCGTTATCCCGAATCCTGAAGGCAGCAGGACAACATCGTCTGTTGTGGCCTTTTTGAAAACCGGCGAACGGCTTGTCGGCCAGGTTGCAAAAAGACAGGCAATAACCAACCCTGCGCGTACAGTCATGTCCATCAAGAGAGACATGGGTACCGACAGAAGGGTAAAGATAGATGACAAGAGCTTCACTCCGCAGGAAATTTCAGCAATGATCCTGCAGAAGTTGAAGGCTGACGCGGAAGCTTACCTGGGAGAACAGGTCACGCAGGCAGTCATCACCGTGCCTGCATATTTCAGCGACTCGCAGAGGCAGGCTACAAAGGATGCCGGCAGGATAGCAGGCCTTGAGGTGCTCAGGATAATCAACGAGCCGACGGCCGCAGCGCTTGCATACGGACTTGATAAGGAACATGACCAGAAGATACTGGTATTTGACCTGGGCGGCGGAACATTCGACGTATCCATACTCGAGATAGGCGACGGCGTATTCGAGGTGCTTGCCACCAGCGGAAACAACAGGCTCGGCGGCGACGACTTCGACCAGAGGGTCATAGACTATCTTGCAGATTCATTCAAGAGGGAAAACGGCATAGATCTCAGGACAGACAAGATGGCGCTGCAGAGGTTGAAGGAAGCTGCTGAAAAGGCCAAGATAGAGCTTTCCGGCGTGACCACCACCAATATCAACCTGCCGTTCATCACAGCCGATGCATCGGGGCCTAAGCATCTGGATATGACGCTGACCCGTGCGAAATTTGACGAACTGACGGCCGACCTGGTGGAGAAGACGATGGAGCCGACAAGGCAGGCCATTAAGGATGCCGGACTTACACCGGATAAGATCGACAAGGTACTGCTGGTGGGCGGATCGACCAGGATCCCGGCAGTCCAGGAGGCAGTAAAGAAATACCTCGGCAAGGAGCCGTTCAAGGGCATAAACCCCGACGAATGTGTCGCCATAGGCGCTGCGATCCAGGCTGGTGTTCTGTCGGGCGAGGTCAAGGATCTGTTGCTGCTTGATGTCACACCGCTTTCACTCGGTATCGAGACCCTGGGCGGAGTATTCACCAAGCTGATAGAGAGAAATACTACGATACCTACGAAGAAGAGCCAGATCTTTTCCACTGCGGCAGACGGACAGACAAGCGTTGAGATACACGTGCTGCAGGGCGAAAGGGAGATGGCGGCATACAACAAGACGCTCGGAAGATTCCATCTCACAGGGATACCGCCGGCTCCGAGGGGAGTCCCGCAGATCGAGGTTACTTTCGATATCGACGCGAATGGTATCGTGCACGTTTCCGCAAAGGATCTGGGCACAGGAAATGAGCAGAAGATAACCATAACGGCCTCGACGAACCTTTCAGAGGACGAGATCCAGAAGGCCGTCAAGGAAGCCGAAAAATTTGCGGCCGAGGACAAAAAGCGCAAAGAAGAGGTCGACGTCAGGAACAATGCCGATTCGATAGTCTATCAGTCCGAGAAGACCCTGAAAGATCTTGGCGACAAGCTTTCGCCTGAAGACAGGTCGAAGATCGAGACCGAGATCAGCAATGTCAAAGAAGCGCTGAAGGGCACCGATACAGACAAGATCAAATCTGCGACAGAAGCCCTGACACAGGCGTTCTATGAGATCTCCTCGAAGATCTATCAGCAGGATCCGGGCGCCCAGGGCGGACCAGGCGCCGGTGCAGGTTTCGGGGCAGATGCCGGCTTTGATGCAGGAGCACAGGCAGGATCCGGTATGGGGCAGGATAATGTGTATGACGCCGATTACAAGGTCGTCGACGAGGATGACAAGAAATAGAGTATAGTTCTGCACGGAACTCTATTTATCAGAGTCAACAGGCGCAAAAGGGGACAGTGTCAATTGTCCCCTTTTGATGAGTTTATACGGGGTATTGCATTTTACCCGCATGAACGATTATACTCAAATGAGTTAGTGTACTCACGGGAGTTATTATGCTTATATGAGATAGTACATTCACGGGAGTTACTATACTAAAATGAGTTAATACATTCATGTGAATTATTGTGCTCATATGAGTTAGTACATCCATGTGAGTTGGTATATTCACGTGAGTTGGTATATTCACGTGAGCTTAAAAATCATGTGAGCTTATAATTCATATGAGTTTCTGATTCGTATGAGTTGATGTGTTCTGTAAAAGGCAGTATTCAGAAAAAGGATTTAGTTTTTGGGATAGGAGATGTGGAGAGTTGCCGCAGTCAAAGAGAGATTATTACGAGGTACTCGGGATCAGCCGGAACGCGGATGAAGCCGAGATAAAAAAGGCGTACAGGAAGCTGGCCAAGCAATATCATCCCGATGTCAACCCCGGTGATAAGGATGCGGAAGCAAAATTCAAGGAAATAAGCGAAGCGTATGAAGTGCTGAGCGACCCTCAGAAGAGGTCGAGATATGACCAGTTCGGCCATGCGGGCGTCGATCCCAACGGATTCGGCAGCGCAGGAGCAGGCTTCGGAGGGTTTGACTTCGGCGGTTTCAGCGACATATTCGAGACGTTCGAGTCTTTCTTCGGCGGCAGTGGATTCGGCCGTTCGTCGAGGAGCCGCACGGGTCCGCAGAAGGGTGCGGATCTGAAGTATTCCGTTGAGATTTCGTTCGAGGAGGCGGCTTTCGGCGTCGAGAAGGAAATATCCATGAGCAGGCATGAGAACTGCTCGAAGTGCGGAGGCTCCGGGTCAAAGCCCGGCACCAGCCCTGCGGCCTGTAAGAAATGCGGCGGGACAGGACAGATACAGAACAAGCATGCCACACCATTTGGCCAGTTTATAGATGTCAGGATGTGCGACATGTGCCGCGGCGAGGGAAAGATAATAACGGATCCGTGTCCTGAATGCAAAGGGATGGGCAAGGTCAGGAAGACATTCAAAAAGAAGATAAATATCCCGGCAGGGATCGACGACGGACAGATCATTACCAGCAGGGGCGACGGCGAGCCCGGCGTAAGGGGAGGTCCGCCCGGAGATTTGTTTATAAGCGTTAATGTCAAGCCTCATCCTATATTCAGAAGGCAGGGTTATGATGTGGTGTGCGAGATGCCCATTACATTCGTGCAGGCAGCGATGGGGGCGGAGCTTGAAGTTCCGACTCTGGACGGCAAGGTGAGGTACAACATACCGGAGGGCACCCAGACCGGGACTATATTCAGGCTGAAGAACAAGGGGATCCCTTACCTGAGGGGCAACGGCAGGGGCGACCAGTATGTGAAAGTCGAGATAGAGGTGCCTAAAAAGCTCAGCGAGAAGCAGAAGGAGTTGCTGAAGGAATTTGCTGCATTGAGCGGCGATGAGGTGTATGAACAGCGCAAGGGCTTTTTTGACAAGATGAAGGATGCGCTGGGGATGTAGAGAGAAGTTTGACCGGGCAGGCAGATCGACGGCGGAGGTGAACGGTGCTGCGGTGAGCGGTGCTGCGGTGAGCGGTGCTGCGGTGAGCGGTGCTGCGGT
>JAAZKL010000182.1 GCA_012799845.1 Clostridiaceae bacterium | reverse complement strand
TATCCACCACACGAATGGTATACTCGGCGCTGTGTCGCTTTATGACTGAGAATACAGAAGGGTGAAGCTCCACAAGGATAATGGATTCAATGCCATACGCTGCGCGCATAACCCGCCGTCGCGGGACTTCCTCGAGGCATGTGACAGGCTTGGTATGCTGGTGATCGACGAGGCCTTCGATATGTTCCGCATGTCGGCCAATCCAAACGACTACCATGCTTACTTTGAAACACACTGGAAATATGATATCGAGCAGTTTATAACAAGGGACCGAAGCCATCCGTGCATCATAATGTGGTCGGCGCTCAATGAAATACAGGAGAGGTTTGGACTGTCCAACGGCTATGCTATATGCGCCGATATTGCAGAGCACATCCGGGAACTCGACGGGACAAGGCCTGTGACAGGCGCGATGTGCGTGGCCTTTAACGGTCTGACAGATGATGATTTGGCAAAAGTCTATAAATCGTGGGAAGAGATGGATGAACTGAAGAAGCAGGGGAACGTGTCTCTTCAGAATGCATATGTGCCGTACAGCGACGAGATCTGGGCTGAAAGGACCGAACCGTTTGTCGCTCCGCTTGACGTGGTCGGATATAATTACATGGACTATCGTTATAAATCGGATCATGAATTGTTCCCGAACAGGGTGATGCTTGGCACGGAAAGCTTCGTGAATGATATCGTGTCAGTATGGGAGCATGTGGAGGAATGCCCACATGTCATCGGCGATTTCGCATGGACAAGCATGGATTATCTTGGCGAGGCGGGGCTAGGCATGACGGCGTATGTTCCGCAGGATGATACCGGGGCGAAACTGCCTCCGGCGGATTATCCGTGGAGAACGGGAAACTGCGGCGACCTTGACCTGTGCGGGCATGGCAGGGCGCATCTCTACCTCAGAAGGATCGTCTGGGGATCCGATGAGACATATATATTCGTCCACAACCCCGCAAACTATGGGAAAAGAGAGCTGATCAGCCAGTGGGGATACCCTGAGTGCGCCGCCGAATGGACCTGGAACGGCTTTGAAGGTGCGCCTGTCAGGGTAGATGTCTATTCCGCTGCTTTTGAAGTCGAACTTTTGATCAACGGCGTATCCTGCGGCAGGAAGCGTGCGGGCAGAGAAAACGGCTGCATAGCCGCATTTGACGTCAAATATGAGCCCGGGACTATAAAGGCAGTCAGTTACGGCGCCGATGGCGCTAAGGTATCTGAATACGAACTGGTCACAGCAGGCAAAGCCGTGAAGCTGGTGATAGAACTGGAGCGATCAGAGGCACGCGCGGACGGACAGTCCCTTATATATGCCGATGTTATAGTCACGGATGAAGAGGGAAGGAGAGTGCCCTTTGACGACAGGCTGATCAGGGCGGAGGTCACAGGCGCCGGCCGGCTATTGGCTTTTGGCTCTGCAAGGCCTGCAACGACAGAGAACTATACTAAAGGCGAATTCACCAGCTATTTCGGCAGATGCCAGGCAATAATCAGAACAGGCTATGAACCCGGCAAGATCGTACTTAAGGTAAGCGCAGATATGCTGGGCGAGGCTGTTGCGGAGATCGAGACAGTGCCCGCTCCATCAAATGAATGCCGGGTGTTTTAGTGTGACAGCGTCTTTGGTGTAATGGCATCAGTCACTAGTGCAATAACACCAGTCATTGGTGTAAAAACATCATAGTATTTCAGCAACATGTGCGGAAAGCGGACCACAACAAGGCTGTCCAGTAAAGCAGGGCGGCCTGTTTATTTGCAGAACGGCCGGTTTATTAGTAGAGCAGCCTGTTTATTTACAGAGCGGCCTGTTTATTAGCGGGGCGGCCTGTTTTTTTGCGGAACGGTCTGTTTATTTGCAGAGCGGCCTGCTTTATTATCAGTTGACATATTATGTCTGCTTGAGTAGTATTTTACTTGAATACTCAGACAAACCTGTATTTGCCCAGGTATTCTGTTTGCCAGGGGATTACATATTTTTGTCTGCCAGGGAGGATAAAGAATGGAAGGGACAGGTTTCATCGAAGAAAAATCAATCATCTCCGCTTTGAAGGCTGAGATCAGGAAGGTGATCATCGGACAGGAGTACATGGTCGAAAGGATACTGATCGGGCTGCTGACAGGCGGGCATATACTTGTGGAAGGTGTTCCCGGTCTGGCGAAATCGCTGACCGCCAGTACTGTTGCCAAAGCGGTCGGTATAGAGTATAGAAGGATCCAGTTTACCCCGGACCTGCTGCCTGCGGATATCGTGGGTACGGAGATCTACAAGCAGAGCACCGGCGAGTTTGTTGTAAAGAAGGGACCGATTTTCGCGAACATGATCCTTGCCGACGAAATCAACCGTGCTCCCGCAAAAGTACAGTCGGCGCTCCTCGAAGCGATGCAGGAGAAACAGGTGACTATCGGAGAGAAAACGTACGTACTCGATAAGCCCTTTTTTGTCATCGCCACTCAAAACCCCCTTGAGCAGCAGGGTACATACCCGTTGCCCGAAGCGCAGCAGGACCGTTTCATGATGAAGCTGAAAATTGGGTATCCGAGGTGGGAAGAGGAAAAAGAAATAGCCAGTCGCTTTACCGCCGGAGAGGCCGAAGCCGTTGATGTGAAAACGGTTTTGTCCCGCGAGGATCTACTGGAGATGAGGCAAAAAATCGAGAGTATTTATGTAGATGAAAGCGTTGTAAATTATGTTCTGAGGATCATTTTCAAAACCAGGAACAAGTCGCAGATGATCGCATGCGGAGCCTCGCCACGTGCAACCATCAACCTGATAAAGGCCGCAAAGGGCAGGGCTTTCCTTGAGGGCCGCAATTACATCACTCCCGACGACATAAAGGCGCTGGCATATGACATACTGCGCCACAGGATCCTGCTGAATTACGAGGCTGAAGCCGAAGATGTGACTGTAGAGGATATCATAGCCGAGATAATGGAAAATGTCGAACTTCCGTAGCGGACGGGTCTGCGGCTGCCAGGCCGGAAGGCGTGAAGACGTGAGGGTTTGATTGTTTAAAGGCTTAAAGCTTAAAGGTTAAAGGTTAAAGCTTAAAGGTTAAAGGTTAAAGGTTAAAGGTGTGTATGCATGAAGACTTGATGGCCTAAATGCTTAAATGCTTAAATGCTTAAAGACGTGAAGGTGTGTATGCATGAAGACTTGAAGGTATGAAGGCGGAAAAGGAGGATCACTGTGCTGCCGAAGGATCTGATCAAAAAAATCAAATATATCGAGATAAAATCAAAAAAGCTGGCAGGCGGCACATTCGCCAGCGATTACCGGTCGAGGTTCAGGGGAAAGGGCATGGAGTTTGACAGCATAAGGCAGTATTACCCCGGCGATGATGTCAGGAATATCGACTGGAATGTCACGGCGCGGCAGAACAAGGCTTATGTGAAGCAGTTTTGCGAAGAGCGTGATCTTAACATATTTTTGCTGATAGATATGTCCCGTTCCACAAGCTTTGGAAGGAAGAGAGAGGTCATTGCCGAGATAAGCGCAATGCTGGCATTCTCGGCCAGTATAAGCAATGACAGGGTCGGCGCGATCTTCTACACGGAAAATGTGGAGAAATTCATTCCTTCGGCAAGCGGCAGGAAGCATGTCCTGGCCATGATAGAAAGCATACTGGAATTCAGGCCGAAGCACGCCGGCACAAAACTTGCCGAGGTGCTGAAATTTTTCAGCCATATTGAAAAGAAAAGAAGCGTGGTGTTCGTTATATCTGATTTTTTGGACGGGGGAACCACAGATGACCTCAATGTCATATCAAAACGCCATGACCTGGTACTCATACGTGTCATAGACAGGGCAGAGGCGTATATACCCGCAGGAGCCATTTTTACATTCGAGGACCTGGAATCCGGCAGACAGTTTGAACTTGACAACCTGAAGAAAGAATTCAGGATGGAGGGAAAGTTGGAACTGAACGGCTGCAGGATGATCGACATATATACAGATGAGGATTATGTGAAGCCGCTGAGACTGTTTTTCAGGAGAAGAGCCGGAATTTACTGAGAGTAATGCGGAAGTGAGGTCGGAACATGGCCGGAATAAGAAACCCGGGAGCAGCCAGGGCAGTTAATGAGAAAAAGCGCCCGGAAGCGGCCGGGAAAGCAAAAGGAAAGAAGTGTCTGGAAATAGCCGGGAATGTAGATGAGAAGAAGTGCCCAGAGGTAACCGGGATAGCAGAAGAGAAGAGGTGTCCGGAAACAACCTGGGGAACAAAAGGTAAGAAGCGTCCGAGAGCGCTGAAAAACGGAGCAGCTTTTTTCCTGTTGTTTTTGCTGCTCTTTGGCACCATGCGGACATGGTCTGCCGCAGAGACACGAAGGATCTATATCGGCGATATCATTAAGTTAAGGATACAAGCGGCGGACTACACCGCGGATGAGATAAGAGAAAAATTCAGCGATTTTGAGATAGTTGAACTAAAAGAGAAAGATAAAGGATTCGAAGTGAGCCTGCGTACTTTTGAACCCGGCGAAAGGAAGGTCCTGCTTGGCGACACTGAAATCATAATAGACGTTGGCTCAGTCCTCAGCGATATCCAGCAGGACGGCGTTTTTGAAGGAAGCAGGGAGCCGGTGCGGACAGGGGTCTATATCGTATGGAGGCATGTGTTTTATGCCGTGGCGGCGGTTTGTGCCGTTTCCGGCGTTTTGTACGTCAGGAGCCGTACCGGGGATATGAAGGATGCGGTACCGGCAAACCCGTATGATCGTTTTCTCAGGCAGTCACGCAGTATCATGCCCGAGGATGACGAGTTTTACATAAAGCAGACACGCTGCCTCAAGGAGTACCTTGAAGCTGTTTTTGCGTGCAGGATCCTGAGCCGGACGACTGCTGAGATACTTGCCGCGGCGGAAGAACTGCCGGGGCTTGATGAAGGTGTTAGAGCGGAACTGGGCCGGTGGCTTGAAGAAAGCGATATGATCAAGTTTGCCGGGGTCAGCGCCTCGCGGCAGAGAAATGAAGAAATGAAGAAGCGGCTGGAAGAGCTGGTCAGCAGAATAGAAGCCATCAAGGGGCAGAGCAGCATTGAAGGAGCGGCATGACACTAAGGGACAGTGCGGTATTAAGGGAGCGGTGTGATATTAAAAGACAACCTGGCACTAAGAAAGTGGCTTAACATTAAAGGAGCAGTATAATGATAAGGTTTGCAAACTGGTATTTTTTACTGCTGATACCACCGGTGATCGTTGCATTCATACTCCTGGCCAGGTACAGGAAGTCGGCGCTCGGGTTTTCAAGCGTCAGCATCCTGGCGCGGCGGGGAGCGAAAAAGCTGAAAATAAGCTGGATCGGGCGGTGCCTGGTCGTACTTGGGCTGACAGCAGCGATCATTGCACTCGCCAGGCCCCAGAGACACGATGCGGTAGGGACGGTGGACCAAAGCGGCATTGATATCGCAGTGGTGCTTGACGTTTCGCTGTCGATGCAGTCTGTGGATTTTACTCCCAACAGGCTTGAAACAGCGAAAAAGACCATTGACGACTTTGTGTCCCAGAGACCGCAGGACAGGATGGCGCTGGTGGTTTTCAAAGCTACTGCACATACGGTGATCCCGCTGACGCTTGACCATAATGTGATAAAGGAAGCGCTTGCGAACGTGAATGATGATTCTGTCCAGGAAGACGGAACTGCCATCGGGCTGGCTCTGGCTGTAGCGCTGAACAGGCTGAAGGACAGTGAAGCTGCGTCCCGCGTGATAATTCTCGTGACCGACGGGGACAACAACGCGGGTGCGATAAATCCCTACACAGCCGCAGAAATGGCGAAAGAACTGGGCATAAAGATCTACGCCATCGGGGTCGGATCAGATATTACCATAATACCCTACGAGGGATTGAACGGCACGATCGAATATGAGAGATACGAGGGCGGCATCAATGATGCATTGCTTGAGCAAATTGCGGAAACGACAGGCGGCAATTACTACCGGGCAAAAGATCCAAGGGCGCTTACGAATATTTTTTCGGAAATAGACAGTCTTGAGAAGACAGAATTCGACCAGGGGGTCGTTCATTACTATACCGAGTATGCATGGACATTTATAAAGATCGCGCTGTTGCTGCTGCTTGCGGGCATCTGCCTGGATCGGTACGTTTTCGTCCGGATCCCGTGAGATGAGCAGTTATGCGGAGATCGAGCGATGGAGGGCTTTGCGGTTGAACGGGCTTGAATTCAGCAACACTTCAAACTTCATATATGCTGTTATTCCGTTGGCCTGTCTTGTGGTCATGATCCTGGCGGCCAGGAAGAGGGACAGGATAATCAGGGCGTTGAAAATCAACATTGGCATACGTTTCAGGATATTGAGAACGGCCCTGATGATCGCCGGTATGATCCTGATGTGTATAGCACTCCTGGGACCGCAGGTGTTTGTCGGCTATACCGATATCCAAAGCGAAGGGCTGAATATATACGTGCTGATCGACACGTCAAAAAGTATGCTGGTCCAGGATGTCGAGCCGGACAGGATAACCAGGGCGAAGAGGATCACGAAAGCTGTCCTTGACAGGCTTGATGGGGACAGGATAGGCTTCATACCGTTTTCGTCGGATGCGTATATCCAGATGCCTCTTACCAGTGATTACGAAATGGCCCGCATGTTCCTTGACGTGATTGACACGAACATGACGGGAACCGGCAGTACTGACATCGGATCGGCCGTCAGGCTGGCTGCCGGGTCTTTTGATAAAAATCTCAGCGGGAACAGGGTGATCATAATCCTCAGCGACGGCGAAGAACACAGGACCAGCAGCCTGGATGCGGTGAGAGAAATAAAAGATGATAAGCTCAGGATATACACCATAGGTATAGGGACGACGGAGGGCGGTTTCGTGCCGGAGTTTGATTCGTCCAATACGTTGATGATCGGCTACAAGATGGATTCGAACCTTGAGACTGTAGTATCCAGGCTCAGACCTGAACTTTTGAAGAAGCTTGCGGCAGCGGGGAATGGAGCCTATTGGCAGGCGACTGCGGACGGTGTGGAAGCAGATCATCTCGCAAGGGAGATATCAAAACTGAAGAGAGATGCTATTGAAGTAAAAAGGATCAGGAATTATGAACAGGTATACCAGTATTTCCTGGGCGCCGGACTGCTTTTTGTCCTTGCTTCTTACCTGCTTCCGGAGAGGAGGACGGCATGAAGAGAGTTTTCATTGCTTCAGGTATTATTACGGCTATTATAGCGCTGCTGTTCCTGTCCGGTGTGCTTGTTTTCCGGGACAGTAAGGCAGAACTGCTGGCGAAGGGCAACCGAGAGTTTGATTCTGGCAATTATACCGAAGCATTTAAAATATATTACGAAGGACTTTCGAAGTTTGAGGATGACCCCGAGTTAAGTTATAATGCCGGGCAGGCGCTGTATTGTATGGATGATTGGCTGAGCGCCGCAGAGTATTATTCAAGGTCGACATTGAAGAATGTCGACAGGTACCTCAACATGGGCAACTGCAATGTTAAGATCGGCGATGTATTTGAAAATGCTGACGAGTATGCTGATGATAGTATCTACGTTATGCTCGGTTATTACCGGAAAGCCCTTGAGGCTTATCGCCAGGGCATAGTGGCTTTCCCGCAGGAGATATCGCTGAAATATAACTATGAGTATGTGAAGGAAAAGATCCGGCAACTGGAGCAGGAAATAGCCAGAAGGCAGCAGGAGGAAACTGACCGGCAGAGCGATGAAGGGAAACGGGACGATAAAGAGCAGAAGGACGGAGGAGACCAGCAGGGCAACGTGGGACAGCAGGGCGGCGGTCAGCAGGAGGGCGGAGACCAGCAAGGCGGCGGAGGTCCACAGGACGGCGATGACAGGCAGACCGGCGGAGGCCCGCAGGATGGCGATGACAAGCAGACCGAAGGAGGCCAGTCCGGCGACGACGTCGAATCGTCAGGGGACGGCAGGCCTGGCGATGATGATGAGCCGGCCATTGATGACAGGATACAAACCAGGAGAGAGATAGAGTATATACTGCAAATGATCGAAAAGCAGGAGAAGGAAAGCCTGAAAAACAACCAGGGGAGCAGGTTCCGGGACGAGGGGGAAGAATATGACTGGTAGGCGGATCACGGCAGGAACGCTTATTACAATTTTCATAATTGCTTTGATTTTCTGCATGTTCGGCAGCGGCGCATCTGCAGCCGGAGAACCGCGTTTTACACTCGAGGTCGATTCTACCGAACTGTCCGAGAATTCAAGCGCGATATTGAAGATTACCATGACAGGCGCTCCTGGGGCGGAACTGGTCGAAATAACCGGTATTGGTTTATTCGAATCAATACACATAGACACTTCGACGTATACGGAGGTAATAGACGGAGAACTGACCGACGTCAAGTGCGTAACTTATATCATAATGCCGTTGTTTACCGGCCGGTATACGCTTGGCGGTATTGTTGAATATAATGGGTTGCTGCACTTTACAAATGTGGTGGAAGTGAAAGTAATTGAGGATCACACGGGATACAAAGAGCAATTGCAGGCGGTAGAGGGCATATTTGCCGAAACGATCCTTTCGGACAGTGAAATATACGTCGGACAAAAAACAGTGCTGGCTTACCGGGTGTATTCCAGGTACGAGGTGCTTTCGCATTTCCTGCTCAATGATTTCCGCATGGAGGACTTTATCACGGTGAACGTCCCGTGGGATATGCTCAGGACAGAAACTGCTGTTGTCGAAGGCAAGGAGTACAGGAAGCTGGAAACCCAGGTAAGTTTTCTTGCGCCGATAAAGCCCGGAATTTATAAAATACCGTCCAACGAACTTTGTGTTTATTACGGTCCGCAGATACCAGGCAATATTTTTGAAGAAACAGACTTTTCGGGGAATGTTAGCTTGCTGACCGAACAAAAGGAAATAACGGTCAAACCTCTGCCGCTGGAGGGCCAGCCCGCAGACTTCTCATGGGTCGTGGGGAAGCCGGAGATCGATGCCGAATACAGCGCTGCCGAAGTGGAATATGGCGATTCTGTTGTTCTGAGGGTGACGGTTTCCGGCAACTGCAGCCTGGAAGGCCTGGACAGGATAATCGGGGATGATTTGCCGGGGTTCACGGTC
>JAAZKL010000181.1 GCA_012799845.1 Clostridiaceae bacterium | reverse complement strand
GCATCGAGACCGATGTGCCGCTGCCGGTCAATTTCAGGCTGAGCGGCAACGACAGGCTCACATCCGGAGGGAAGGTCCTGAACTACATAGATCTGAGCTTCGGCAAGGTGATGGATCTTGACTGGCGTAACTATACCGCCAGGTATGATGAATCACAGTACCAATATGAGATCTATTACGACATTTTCATGAATTCCGGTACGAATATGCTCAGCTTCATTCCCGTCGGAACCACCCAGGACCTGCAGGGGGACGTGGTATTCAGCGGAGCCGACGATCCGCGCAGTGCGGAGATCACTGCAAGGATATGGCAGTTCACCGATGATGGTTTCATCAGGCTGAACAGCATTTTGCCGAATGAAGCCACGTTCAGCGCTGTCGACAAGTTCGGGCCGAACCTGCTTCCCAACACGGTATATTACTTCCTGCTCAGGACAAGGCTTGTCATCAGGGACAGGTATACGGACGATATAGTGGAAAAAACTTCGATGTTCACATCGCTGCTTCCCGTGACGACCACGATACTCGAAGTCACGCCTCCCGACGATTTCCAGCGCAAGCCGCTGGCGCCGACGGACTTTACCATCGCAGTGGGCCCGGACGGAGAGCAGATGTTGTCCGGCGACAGCGTGACGTTTTCATGGACGCACCAGGAAAAGGACGTGATATACCAGCTAGTCAGGACCACCGGAAGGGTCCATCCCATGGCTGAATTGTCGGAATTTGAAAACGATCCGGTATATACGAGCTTCCTTGAGGAATATGACCCGCCGGACAACAGCCCGGATCCTGACGACAGGGGCGTGTTCCTCGATCCTGAAGGCGATCCGGAGCAGGATTTTCCCGGGAAATTCACATATGACAGCACCACCGGCATCTGCAGATTCACTGTGGACCGCGGCATGTTCCCAAACAGGCTTTACTACTTCAGCCTGAAAGCGATCAGGGTCGATGCCTCCAGGGAACCTATCGAGCCGCCGTCTCACAGTGTCTGGGTCTCCATTCCTGTGACCACTGCCCTGATAGAACCGCCGAGCATGCTGGAGGCCGTGCCGGGAGCGGAGATCGGGTTCTACTGGACGGACCCCGACCCGGCTGCGTCTGCCGAAAATTACACAATCTTCGTCAAAGGTCCGGGGGACTCGGTATACAAGCCGATGTCAAAAGCACAGTCGACGGTCATCAGGGATCCGGACATGAGGACTTATTATGGCAGGGTAACGGGCCTGAAGCACGGGACATCATATGACGTAAAGGTCACAAAGGGCACAGGCATAACAGTCTATGAAAAAATAGGCTTTACGACAAGAGACAGTCATCATGAACTGGATATAAAGTGGATGGGCAAGCCGCTTGACGACTATGCCAGCTACGAGATAGCCATAATGGAGGAGGGCGGGTCCGAGTACACTGTCCTCACTGCCGCCGACCTGGAATGGTATATCGACAAAAACGGCTCCGTGCTACCTTATTATACAGAAGAAACTGCCAGGACGGCCGGCAATGACAGGCTGTATTACCATGCCAGGATCAAAAGCATGGATGTGACGCTGCCGGGAGGCATCGTGACGAAACAGCCGCTCAAATCGAACACGCGGTATTATATAAAAGTAAGGTCGAAAAAGAGGGATCCGGTCTACACGGACCTGGTCTCATATTCCAAGTATATAGGGCCTGTGAGCATAAGGACCGAATTCAGCCAGGAGGATTACGACAACAAGGACCGGGAAGAGCAGCAGCGCGCCGAGTTCCTTGAAAAGATGGAACAGCTTGAAAGGGGCTGGTTCTGGAGGATCGCCATCGGGAGCAGCAATATAACGAGCATAATGCTCAAGGGCGACAGGATAGCCGACGCCATGAAGAATTCGCCGGGCGAGTCCTTCCTGGTGGATATTTCTGAAATATCGGCCAACATCGAAAAAGATGAGATATATATACCCGTTTCGCTCCTGGACACCATGAAATCGCTCAGGAAGAGCCTCATCATAAGGTCTGACGGGACCGAACTTGTTTTGAAGCCATATACGCTGGACGCGGTATTCAATGAAACCGTGAAAGGCGTCAGGGAAAGGCAGGAGGTCAGGGAGCTCTACATCAAACTGGATCACAGCCGCGTAAAGGATTCGGACACCGTCCTTCCGTCCGGCATGATCCCCGTATCCGCCGTAAACGGCCTTGACATCCAGGCCGTGGGATTCTCCATCACATATGCGGAAATGGCAACAATGTTCAATGACAGGCTTTACAACGAAGATACCGGGCTTGTCAGCGAAAAACTGACTCTGCTTCTCAACACATACGTCGGAAGCGGTACCGGGTCCGCTGCACTGATCGACCAGTATACCAGGAACCTTGTGGATCTGATAGAGAAGGAACTGTCCGTATACATCGACAACACCATAAGAACGACAAAGCTCACAAATACCACGCGGCAGATCCATGATTTTGATTCTCCCGTTTCCGTAAGGCTCAGGACCGACGAGACCGGCGAACTGATGTCGGCACATGTGAAATATCGGGGTATGGACAACTGGCGGAAAGTGACGTTGATAGAATCAGGATCGGTCGCGATGCTCGACCTGCTGAAGCCGGGCACATTCGTGATCCTCGTGCCTGACAGGAGCATCGGGGGCATACCGGCGGGCCACTGGGCCGAGGAACATATCCTCAGGATGGCTTCCAGGTATGACCTGGAGAGTGTATTCCCGGGAATGCGGACCAATTTCATGCCCGACAACAAGGCAAGCTGCAGCGAGATAGTACTGCTGTATGAACTTGCGGCGGGAAGGGCACCGGCGAACACTGGTCTCACTGTGAGGAACAAACTGTTCGAGCTTGGGCTCGACGATGTGCTGCATCCCAACTCGCTCGTAAGGGATGCGGCCAGGCAGCAGACTGCGGCAGTGCTGGCGAAGCTGTTCGCGGTGAAGAAGGGGACAGATCCACGCAGCCTGAGACCCAGGTCTGCAGTTGCCATAACCGATGAAAGCGAAATAGACGACCAGTATTATATATATGTGATCACGATAGTCGATATGAACGTGATGCAGTTGGATGCCGCAGGGAAGTTCAGGCCAAAAGGCACCATGACCCGTGCCGAAGCTGTGGCTGCTTTCGCGAGGCTGCTGGAGCTGACCGGCGAACTGTAAATAATGTGATCGGCAGCAGATGTACAGAGTATGAGGTGATATGTTGATGAAACCATACAGCAGAATATACAGGAGAATAACAGGCATAACGGTCATTTTGCTGCTGGCCGCACAGTATTTCTCAACGGCGCCGGCAGCAGCAGCAGACAATGTGCCTCAGCCTGCGCCTGAAAGGCTCAGGGTAGAAGCCATATACGACCAGCCGCCGAACGTGCAGCCCGCCATAGGATATAACGAATTCGACAGGTATTATGCCGACCTGAAAAGTGACAGGATTACCCGCCCCCAGGATATACCGTCTCCGAGCATATACCTGAACTATTACCTGCAGGAAGTTACCAAGCCGTACAGGCCGGCAAAACCGACATTCCTGAAAGAGGGGAACGTGCGGGCGGAGACTGCCGCGGACAATGAAATACGCCTGAAGGAACTGAATTCAGGTACCGTTTACTATGCTTATTCCAGGGCTTACTACACCTATGCGACCGAGACCGGTACATACACAAGCCCCGAATCGACGCCTTCCAACACGGTTAAGTTCCTTACGGATATAGAGATCGAGGCTTTCCCCTACGGGCCGAACCAGATAAAAATTGTATGGGACGACGTGTGGAATTCGGGCAAAAGAATGGACTACAAGCTTTATGTATCTGAAAACAGCTCATTCGCCAACACTCCTCCCATATATATCGGGCAGGAGCAGATAAGCCAGACCGGACCTGTCACTGTCAACGAATCTGCGGGCAAGCTCGAATACATACACACGGTAAGAGATCCCGGAAGGGTTTACTATATAAAGATCGAGCCGGACACTGCCGAAACGGAACTCAAACGCTCGCCTTCAAGCCGGGTCGTTGCCGTCAGCAGCTACATACTTGCCAGGACCATCAAAATGTCAGTGGATCCGGTCACGGGCAACACCATATGGAAACTGGAGTGGAGCCCTGTAGTCACGGGCCTCAGCGGCAGCGATATAAAAATAACATATCAGATATACAGAGGCACCGGGACAGCGGGAAGCATAGAGCAGTACATGGCATCAAAGGATGACACCACATTCTTCCTGACGGTGGCGCCGGGCGAGGAGAACTACTACTATGTAATAAAAGCCCTGGTGACAAGGAACGGGCAGGACGTTTATCCGGGGATACAGATAACTTCCTCAGAGATATATGTCCGTGAGTCCGAAGTCGCTGCGAAGCCTGCCGTGCCGGAACTGGTAACCGAACTGTCCGACGCCTCCATGGTGGTCAGGCAGGAGATAAACGCCACTGACGCGACCATTCTGTGGAGGGCGCCGCGCAAGGGCAGCGGAGAAGCAGACAGCGAGGTCCTGTACGACATCTGGCTCGTAACAGACCCGAACCTCATAAACGATCCCCCGGCAAGCAGCAAGATCGCATCAGACCTGAAAATGAACCAGGGCAACTTCATTATGAGCGGCAACATACTGCTTGGCTATAAATATACGGTCAGGGACCTGATCCCCAACACTGCCTATTACCTGAAGATCGTCGCCAAAAAGAACTACGTCGAATATGTGGACAACATGCTGCAGAATGTGACCCTCGAGTCGGATCCGGCACTGAAGATCTTCATAACTCCTGCACCCGGGCCCACCGACCAGCCTGTCGTGCCCGGAACGCCCCCGTTCAGGCTCAAAACGGACAGGCAGGGCAAGGAAATGGTCACAAGTTCGACAGTCGTCATAACACTGAAGAATAAATGGTATGAGCAGTACACCGACAGAAAAAAGCCCGACGCGGATCCCGGCGAGTTGTCATGGTATTTCAGGACGCCTTCGCAGCTTGATGAGACAGGTCTGACACTCATCCCGCCCATCGATGACCTGGCTGACAAGCTGGAGGCGGGCGATGCAGGCATCGATCCGATGAAATTCAGGAAAGTGGAATATGACGAAGGGGTGACCATCGACGTCGGCATCGTGGAATATGTTCCGGGAATGGATTACAACGCTCTTGAAAACATACCGGCCGACAAGGTGATCGGGCATACGGTGACGCCAAACGATCCCGATGAGGATATCAGCGCCGACGACAACGTCAGGGACGGACAGAGGCACAATGTCGATATCACGCTGTATGACCTCGAACCGAACAAGACCTATGTGATATGGGTGAGAGCGGTCCGGCGTAGCGTGAACCTGATGTCAGGCCCGTCCGACCCAATTATAGTGACGACTCTGCCCGATCTGCCGGTCGAGGCCGAGAAGCCGACCGTACCTGTTTTCAATTACCATCATGAAGGAGATACATATATAGATCTGGGATGGGACTTCAACAGGGAATACGTATACTACCTGGAATACGGGACCGTCGACGACAGATCCAAAGCCGTCAACAGGCTCACGATAACGCCGCAGGAACTGGAATATGCCACATACTACAGGGTAAGTGGCCTTACGCCTGATACGGTCTACTACTTCTGGATACAGGCGGAAGCAACCAGCGCCGCGGGTGAGAAAAAGCAGTCTGATTTCAGCGACTCATATATCGTAAAAACTGTAAAAGAGATCCCGCCTGACACACCGCTGGGGTTCGGCGCAAAAAACAGGACCATAAACAGCATCACCTATGAATGGCTGGCCGTGGAGGGGATGGAATATATACTCGAAATAGACGACGGTATCGACTATGTCGGAAGCACCAGGCATCATATAAGCAATGCATCCGAGTTCACAGTCACCGGCCTGAGATCCAACTTCAGGTACTATGCAAGGCTGTACGCGTTCGACCCCGCAAAAGGGCTTGAATCGGCGCCCACCCAGAGCGTCGTCGTCAGGACCCTGCGCTCGGGCGATGACTATGATTCGGACCAGGATACCGAATATGTGATAGAAGGCGACTTTATCATAAAAGACGGCTATGCAGTCAACGGCACATGGACCGTCAGGATCACGGGAGTCAATGCGGACCGTTTCATACGGCACGTGCAGACCGATAATGTCCTCGATTACTCCATCGACCTGAAAACGATGCCCCAGGGCACAAAGACGATATCGCTGGTCATCTCGCAAAAGGTATTCAAAGCCCTGGGCACCCTCGGCGAGAATCTGATACTCAGGACAGTCAGCAATGCTATCATAATCCGTCCCGGGGTGATGGCCGATAAAAACGGCATATACGGAACGCCGGCCGGCGAGTCCGAATTCATCATCGATATCACGCTGCAGGCTGACGTCACGGGCGATACCGGAAACATGACGTTCAAAACTCCCGTATCCGCTATCGCGGTAAACCTCTCTGACGGCCTTTCAAAAAAGATCGACAGTTTCGGCCGGCCGCTGAAGGTGGAATATGAATATACTTCAGCCGGATGGTACGTGCCGGACACTACTTTCGGCTATTACCTGCCGGCGGGCAAAAGTACCTGGAATAAGGTTTCGGTGCAAAGAAACTATGATTATGACGCCGGCATCGGCACTCTGGCATTCGAAATGCCTGTGCCCGGCAAAATGGCGATAGCCGACCAGGGCGCCGACTTCTACACCGATATATCGAGAAGTTATGCCAGGCGCGCCATCGCCAACGTTGCGTCGGTCCACGAGCTCAAATCCGTAACAGGAAAGCGGTTCGAACCGGAAAAGGACCTCACTGTCGGTGCAGCCGTCAAATTCATGCTGGACGTACTGGACGAGGATTACGGCATAAACTACATGACACTGGCCGCCAGGGCAGGCATAATAAATGCTGCCGACACGGGCAGGGCCGATGAAAAATGCACGAGAGAACAACTGATATCGATGGCGGCCAAAGTATGCGAGATAAAGACCGGAGAAAAGATCGGGGCCGACCAGGCAGACCTTTCGGTCTACAGGGACATAGACGAGGCAAATCCTGCCCTGCTGCCGCGCATACGGTATGCGCACCGCACCGGCGTGATAATCAGCAGGTTCTCTGACATGCTTGGGCCGAAGGACATCGTAACGCGGGCAGATGCGATGGTCCTGCTTGAAAAGCTGCTGCGCTGGGCAGGCGAGCTGTAAAGCAATCGAGTTTTGAAATTGTTCATGACATAATGTCGCGGAGCGGTACGTAAATTTCTGTACTGCCCCGCGATTTTATTATCGCAATGCCTCTTTGTTTTCATATTCCACTGTCCGTTCTCGATATTTTTGAAGAAATATGATCACCATCCATTATTGGCGTCTTGTATAGAAATTTTTCATGTATACGCCCTCTTCTATGAGGCAATAATTCTAGTGGAACCGCGCTGCGAAGGATTATGTCAAGCCAGATCCGCGATACGGCGCCACAAACTGACCTTAACGGTATAAGTATCCGATAAAGGGGGCGTACCATGAAAAAGCTTATTATCTGCATATTTACCATAGTCATAGTTATCTCCATTTTTTACGCAATGATACATACGAGCCGGGATGTACGCCCGACGGCAGAAACCGTACTGAAGGCTTTCAGGGTGACCGGCGCGGAGGCTGCAGCCTCGGAGATATATGTCAGGGGAAAGATCGGTCATGCTGGTTTTGATGAGAATATCTCCCTCAGTTTCCTGGAAGAGATCGTCTCGGGCATCGGGACCTGGAACGACGCCGACATTCCGGCATTTTGCCCGATAGATACAGATTTTGCCAGAGGGCACGAAATAAATTACATAATAGATGAAAATAAGAAAATCCAGATGACCATGCTTGAAAATAAAGAGCCGGAAACCAGGAAAACGCTGCTTATAAGCCTTTTTGACATTTCGAACAGTCCTGAGTTGCAGAAACATGCCGAAGTCGTCACAAGTGTGCTCGACAAATATGGTATCGACCACGAAATAAACATATCCATCACCGGAAGCGTGGAAGGAAAGCTGGACGACGAGGAAATGACGGACATTTTCGACAAAGCCATGAGAAGCGCAAGCGCGTTCAGGGTCGAAGGCATCAGCGATAACGGACTCGTCAGTGTTTCAGCGTTTTCGCCGCAAATAAGCGAAACCGTTGCTGCAGCCGGCAAAATGGTGAACCTCAACATAGCAGCCCGGTATAACGCCCTGGAAAACAAAACCTACATATGGATAGCATCGCCGGTGATAACGACGGAATACTAGCAGGCCGCGGCAGGTGAGAGATCGGAGAACAAAAGATGACAAAGGGGAGAGCAACGTGTCCAAACTTATCATACAGGGAGCCGGACCACTGAAAGGAAGAGTACGCGTCAGCGGAGCGAAGAATTCGGTACTGCCGATCATCGCGGCGTCCCTGCTGGCGGACGGGAGAAGCGTCATTGAGGAAGTCCCGTATCTGAACGATGTCAAAATAATGTGTGAACTGGTCGATTCGCTGGGCGCATCGACAGAATTCTCGGACGACAGGACCCGTCTTGAGATCAGCAGCAGGTCGCTCCTGAACACGACCGCGCCGTATGAACTGGTCAACAGGATGCGGGCGTCTTTCCTTATAGCCGGACCTCTGCTGGCAAGATGCGGGCATGTGAAGATATCGCTTCCGGGAGGCTGCGCCATCGGTTCGAGACCTGTGGATCTTCATTTGAAGGGCTTTGCAGCCCTCGGCGGGTCCATCACCCAGGGACATGGATATATAGAGATCAGCAGCAGCGGGTGTCTGAAGGGAGGAAAGGTCTACCTGGACTTTCCCAGCGTAGGGGCTACTGAAAACACGATGATGGCGGCAGTGCTGGCTGAAGGCCATACCATCATCGAAAATGCCGCAATAGAGCCTGAAGTCGTAGACCTTGCCACATATCTGACCTCCATGGGAGCTGATATCAAGGGCGCGGGGACCGATACGATCAAAATAAACGGCGTGAAGGAACTGCATCCCGCAAACCACACCATTATCCCCGACCGCATAGAGGCAGGCACTTTCATGGTCGCTGCCGCGATAACCGGCGGAGACATAACGATAGAAAACGTGGTGCCGGACCATCTGAAGCCTGTAACGGCCAAGCTGAGGGAAGCGGGCGTGGAGATTTCAGAGGAACTGACATCTGTGAGGGTCAGGGGGAACAGGATCTCTCCCGTAGATATAAAAACCCACCCTTATCCCGGGTTCCCCACGGACATGCAGTCGCAGATCACATCGCTTTTGAGCGTGGCCTGCGGCACCAGTGTAGTGATCGAGACCATATTCGAAAACAGGTTCATGCATGTCTGCGAACTGAAAAGGATGGGGGCAAACATAAAGGTGGAAGGCAGGAGCGCGATAATTGAAGGCTGCAGCAGGCTTACGGGAGCAAAGGTCAAAGCGACTGATCTGAGGGCGGGAGCGGCGTTGATCCTGGCAGGCCTCTGCGCTGAAGGGGCCACGGAGATACTGGATGTGGAGCATGTCGACAGGGGCTATTACAGGATCGATGAAAAGCTGAAAAGCCTCGGCGCTGTCATCAGCAGGGCGGACGGCGACTGAAGCGCCGGCCCGGATACCGGGGGTGAATCCAGGGCAGGGAAAGCATATTTCATGCTGCACTTAATGGCAGGCTTTATACGCACATAATGGCAGGCCTCAGAAAGACGGACAAAGTTTCAGCCGCCCGCTGCATACTT
>JAAZKL010000180.1 GCA_012799845.1 Clostridiaceae bacterium | reverse complement strand
GGCTACGGGTCTTTCGTGAGTATTCTCGGGCTGCAGGTCTTTCGTGAGTATTCTCGGGCTGCAGGTGTTTCCTGAGTGACTGCTGACCACAGGTCTTTCATGAGTGTTTTCCCGTTTTTGTGCATTGTGAGCTATCATCGTCGATATTTTTCTGCCAATCAATCATTCAGTCAGTCATTCATTCAGGCAATAACGATTAGATGAGCAAAATTTCAATTAAAGTCATCGACATTGAAATTTTCCATTTACCATAATTCGGTATGGCGTATATTATGTTGCCAAATATTGAAATAAATCAATAATTTAGCGGGAAATACTCAACTTTAGTTGATTTTTTGCTCAGTTTAACAAACTTCAATCAATCAATCATTCATTCAATCAATCAATCAGGCAATAGCGATTGGATGAGCAAAATTTCAACTAAAGTTGTCGGCCTTGAAATTTTTCATTTACCATAACGCGATATAGCAGATATTATGTTACCAAATATTGAAGCAAATCAATAATTTGACGAGAAATACACATCTTTAATTGATATTTTGCTCATATTTCCCGATTTCTGCTTAAATTTCCCGATATCTCCTTATGTTTCCCGATACTTGCCAAGCTTCCCTCTGTATACCCGCACATCCCGATACTTGCCAACACTTTCTGCTGTATACTCGCAATACCCACACTTCCCGTATTTCCCCGTACTTCCCGGTACACTGCCGTATTTGACCATATTCGTCATATTCCGCTGCATTTTCCGGGGAGCAAACATCCGGAAATGGAACGCAGATATGCGGTGTCAAAGCCGATGGAATCATTTGGAACGTAACATGATTGTCACCATTTCAGGGCATGCTATATGAACGAATATTGCTTGGTATTCCATATGAACGAAAAATGCATGGAATGGTGATAATTCCGAATGACTTTCATAATAGCTGCATCATACGTGGTTTTGATAGGACTCATCATATACCTGTTTTCAGCGCTTCATTCCCGCAGGCATAAGTTCGGCGCGGAGATAAAGGGCACTGTCCTTGATACTGACGAGCTCAGGAAACATGCGGTAGAGATGGCGAGGAGCCACCCGGCGGGAAAGCTTTCGAGAAGCCTCAACTGGCTGCTGCGTCGGCTCAATGAAAATTACAGCTTGATTTACGGCATTTTCAGGGATCTTAACAGGGATATTAGGGAATCGCTGCCTACGCCCCCCTCGGCCGAATGGCTGCTTGACAATTTCTACATAATCGAGGAGCAGGTCAAGCTGATTAGAAGGAATCTGTCGAGAGGGCGATACTCAAGGCTGCCTGTCCTCAGAAGCGGTTATTACAGGGGCTATCCAAGAGTATATTCGATTGCGCTTGAGATAGTTGCTCATACCAATGGAAGCATAGATGAAAAAAGCATAGCATCATTCATACAGGCATATCAGACCCATTCGCTGCTCTCCATGAGCGAACTCTGGGCTATGCCTCTCATGCTCCGCATCGCTCTTGTCGAAAGTATACGTAATACCTGCGAAGCCATCAGGGAATCAAGGCATGAGTGGCGAAATGCGGAGATGCTTGTCCCGCGGATAATCAATGGAGGCGCGGATGAGCAGAAGATCGCACGGATACTGAAAAATGAACTCGGCGAGGCAAAGGCAATTACGCCGTCATTTGCCGAGCATCTGGCGAGCAGGCTCAGGAAGCATGGGAAAGTCCTTTCAACGGTGACGGCGTTGCTTGACCAGCGGCTGAAAACCGAGGGTTTGTCGACGGCCGATCTCACCTCTGCAGAGCACAGGACGCAGGCTGAAACACAGGTCAAGATCGGTAATTCGATCACAGGGCTGAGGCTTATTTCAGATCTGGACTGGTCCGAGGTTTTCGAAACGCTCAGCAGAACGGAGCAGATCCTGAGGGAAGATCCCGACGGGGTCTACACGCTGATGGATTTCGAGTCGAGGGACTATTACCGGCATGAAGTAGAGAAGCTGGCCAGGGCCTTTGGCATCCCGGAGACGCAGGTGGCGGAAAAGGCGGTCGATTGCGCAAGAGAAGGCGGCGAAAGCCCGAAAAACCATGTCGGGTTCTACCTGGTCGGGAACGGTCGGAAAATTCTGCTGGACCGGATAGGCAAAACGGTCCGGAGAAGGCGGATATTCAGCTTTTCTCCGCTTACAAAGCCCAAAAGGCTATACATTGGACTGGTTACATTCATGACAGTATTCATGGTCACATATTTCATGTATTACGCGTGGACGAAAGCACCGTCGCCATGGCCGGCGGCTCTTGCAGGACTCTTCGTATTACTGCCGTGCACCGAACTGGCTTTGCGTTTCTCAAACACCATAATAAGTAACCTTTACAGCCCTGTTTTACTGCCGAAGCTTGAACTGAGGGACGGCATTCCGGAGGATTACGCGGCATTCGTGATAACACCTGCGCTACTTACCAGCCCTGAGCAGGCAAAGGAACTGGCAGGCCAGATGGAAGTCTGTTATCTTGCCAACAGGGAGGCAAATTTGTATTTCGCGCTTGTCGGCGATTTCAGGGACGCTTCTTCAGAAACGTTGGATACGGATAAAGGCATAATTGATGCGGCTTTGAAGGCTGTTGGAGAATTGAATGAAAAGTATGCTGCCGGCGGCGCACCGATTTTCTACTATGTGCATCGCGGCAGGAAGTTCAACAGCTCACAGGGCAGATGGATGGGCTGGGAAAGAAAAAGGGGAGCGATAATAGAGTTCAACAGGTTGCTGCGAGGTGCATGTGACACCAGCTTCGACACAATATCGGGCGACATGTCCGTGCTTCCCCGAATACAGTATGTGATAACACTCGACGCTGACACGTGCCTGCCCATGGGGGCTGCGAAAAAGCTGATCGGGGCGGTGGCCCACCCCCTGAACAGGGCGGTATTCAATGAAAGTACCGGAAAGGTCGAGGAAGGCTATGGCATATTACAGCCCAGGATCAGCGTAAGCATACAGGGTGCGAACCGTTCATTGTTCACCAGGATATTTGCCGGCCAGGGCGGGATAGATCCGTATACCACTGCCGTGTCGGACATATATCAGGATATCTTTGACGAAGGCATTTTTACAGGAAAAGGCATCTACGATGTCGATGTTTTCACAGCCGCATTGCATGACAGCATCCCGGACAACACTGTACTCAGCCATGACCTGCTGGAAGGCTGTTACCTGCGGGCCGGGCTTGTAAGCGACATCGAGCTGGTGGACGGGTATCCGGGAAGCTACGGTTCCTATGCCGCAAGGCTCCACAGGTGGGTCAGGGGCGACTGGCAGCTGCTTCCGTGGCTTTGCAGCCATGTCAGGGACGGGTCGGGCAACAGGATCAAAAACAGCATCTCGTGCCTTTCAAAATGGAAAGTTCTTGATAACATGAGAAGGAGCCTGCTGTCTCCGGCGCTGTTCGCACTTTTTGTTGCCGGGATCACATTTCTTCCGGGAAGCATATTTGTCTGGACAGGTTTTGCCGCTGCAACAGCTGCTGCCCCCCTGCTCAACGGATTGCTGAATTCACTGCTGACAGGCAGCTTCAGTTTTACTGAAAGCAAAACGAAAACTGTCATGATCTCAGGCATGAAAGCGGCTGTGTACCAGTCTGCGCTGACTTTCATGTTCATACCGCACCAGACATACCTGATGCTCGATGCTGTGATCCGCACCGTTTACAGGGTGGCATTCTCGCACAAAAACATGCTTGAATGGGTCACGGCGGCGGATACTGAGGCAAGATCGAAAAACAGCCTCTCCGGTTATTTCAGAAAAATGTGGTACACGATGCCGGCGTCCGCTATTTCGTTGATTTCTCTTGCAGTTGCTCCAGGCAGGAGTCCGGTGCCGGCCGTTGCGGCGGCCGTGGCATGGCTTTCGGCTCCTTTCGCTGCGTACATCATAAGCAGGCCGGTGGTCAGGAAGCAGAGCAGGCTGACGGATGACGACCTGGTTATGCTGAGGAGGCTGTCGAGGAAGACCTGGAGGTTCTTTGAGGATTTTTCCACTGAGGAAGACAATTACCTTCCCCCTGACAACTACCAGCTTGATCCGCCAAAGGGAACGGCGCACAGGACTTCTCCGACCAATATCGGATTACTGCTGTTATCGGTGATGTCCGCCCATGATATGGGGTATATCGGTGCTGACGGGTTGGCTGAAAGGGTCGATAATATCATTAGCACGCTGGAAAAGCTGAAAAAGTGGAAAGGCCACCTGTATAACTGGTATGACACCAGGACACTTGAGATCCTGAGGCCCAAATACGTTTCCACAGTGGACAGCGGCAACCTGATGGGCTATCTCATGGTGCTCCGGGAAGGCATGGCAGAGTACCGGTCAAAAAAGCTGCCGTGCCCGGCTGCGGCTGCGGGACTGCATGATACGGTTTCCATCATGTGCAGCGAGATGATGAACGCAGTGAATAGCGGAAAGAACAATGGAACGGACAATGTGATAAATGTAATATATGAAGAAGCAGGGAAAATGCTGGAGAAGCTGCCCGCAGATGGAGCTGCAGATGTCAGGTCGTGGGAAAAAGGGCTTGTCGTGCTGGCCTCCTGGACGGAGAAACTGGCGCAGGGAATAAAGGGTCAGGAGGATAAAAATGGTCTGCAGGCAGTGAAAAGCCCGGAGGACATGAAAAACCAGGACGACGGATGGATCGACAGGTTCAGGTCAATGCTGGACGAATTCACGCGGGAGCTTTACTCATATTATCCCTTGCTGCGCCTTCCCGGTGCGGCCGTATACATTGGACGCTTCGACGCTGAGCTTGCAGGCGAAATGCATGTGCCGGCTTCGCCGGAGGCGCTTCTGGCCCGGTACAGAAAAGCTGAAGCCATTCTCAGGGCCGCCGCGGAAACGGGGGTTATTTCCGGAAGTGCGGCAGAAGCGGGAGTCGTACCCGGTACTGCAGAAGGAATGGGGGCCACAGCTGATAGTACTGCGGAAACGGTGGTTATCTCCGGAAGTGCGGCAGAAACGGAAATTGCCCGGACACCGGCGGAAACAGAATTTGTCAGTGGTACACCGGCGGCGGAAACGGGAGTCGTAACCAGCGCCGCAAAAGGAAAGGGAGATACGGCCGGTACTGTGGCAGAAACAGGTAATGCCGGATCGCTGCACGGGCAGGTACTGGCCTTGCTGGCGCAGGGCATCAGGCACATAGAGGATGTGATCAGCAGGTATGACGACCTGATCGGAAGGATTTCCGATATTATTGACAAAACCGAGTTCGCGCCGCTCTTCGACAAAAAGCGGCTTCTGTTCTCGATCGGCTATAACGTGGAAGACGGCCATCTGAGCAAGTCGTACTATGACCTGCTTGCCTCAGAAGCCAGGCAGGCCAGCTTCATAGCAATAGCAAGAGGCGAGGTGGACCGGAAGCACTGGATGCGTCTTGGCAGG
The DNA here is from genome assembly GCA_012799845.1 of Clostridiaceae bacterium. Lineage (GTDB taxonomy): Bacteria > Bacillota > Clostridia > Acetivibrionales > DTU013 > DTU013. The sequence continues at coordinate 6,159 of JAAZKL010000180.1, read as the reverse complement.
AAGATGACTGCGTCCGACGGCGGCATCGGGCTGGTCTCATGGACCGGTACGATGTTTGAATACCTGATGCCCGCCCTCATCATCCGCAGCTATGAAAACACGATCCTCGACGAAACGTATTCATTCGTGGTTAAAAAGCAGAAGAAATACGGCAGGCAGCGCAATATCCCATGGGGGATCTCCGAATCAGGGTACAGCGCGCTGGATTTCAAGCTCAATTATCAGTACAAGGCATTCGGCGTACCTGAGCTTGGAATTAAGCGCGGGCTGGCCAATGACATGGTCACGGCACCATATGCATCTCTGCTTGCCCTGACCACAGACCCCGCTGCCGTGGTGGAAAACCTCAGGGAGTTGCAGAGATTGGGGATGGAGGGCACATGCGGCTTTTACGAGGCTGTCGACTTCACGCCCTCAAGGCTTGACAGCCACAGCAGATACAGCATAGTTAAAAGTTATATGGCCCACCATCAGGGGATGAGCCTTGCTTCGCTGAATAACTTCTTCAACTCGAATATACTTCAGAGACGGTTCCACAATATTCCGACGATCAGGTCCGCGGAACTGCTGCTTCAGGAAAAGATACCGGAAAAGGCTCTGTATGCAAAGGAGTACAGGGAGGAATGGACAAGTCGGGTCAAACGTGCGGAACACGTGGAAGGCATGGCAGTAAGGACGTTCGGAACGACCAAACAGCTGCCGCCCAATGTGCACCTGCTTTCGAACGGTGAATACTCCGTCGCCATAACCGACGGGGGATCCGGATACAGCAGGGCGGGAGCCGTTGCCGTCAACAGGTGGGTGCCGGACTGTTTCGAAAAAATGGGCTTCTATATTTTCATACAGAACATAAATTCCAACACCGCCTGGTCCGCGACCAGTGAACCATACGGCCAGGCGCCTGAAAAATACAAGGTGGTCTTTTCTCCTGACAAAGCGGAATTCATAAGGAGAGACGGCAATATAGAGTCGCACCTGGAGATCACCGTATCTCCCGAGGACAATGCGGAAATCAGGAGGATAACGCTGACAAATCACAGCGAACACCCAAGGATCATCGAACTCACGAGTTATTTCGAAGCAGTGCTGGGACCGTGGCAGGAGGATGCTTCCCACCCGGCATTCAGCAAGCTCTTCGTAATGACGGAATACGTCAGGGACCACAAATGCCTGCTGGCTGTCAGGAGGCCGAGAAAGGAAGAAGAAAAACAGGTCTGGCTGGTCCATGCCATGTCGGTGGAAGAGGAGCATGTTATCGGTGAAATGCAATATGATACGGACAGGATGAAGTTCATCGGAAGGAACAGGGATATCACCAATGTGGAAGCTCTCGAGCCGGACCAGCCGCTGAGCGGGAGCCATGGCCCGGTGCTGGATCCGGTGATGAGCCTGCGGAGGAGAGTGAAGATCGAGCCCGGAGGCACGGTCAGGGCTGTGTACTCCGCAGCGCTGGCATCCACGAGGAAGGAAGCGCTGGAGCTTGCAGACAAATACAACGATTTCAGGATTTCCGACAGGACGTTTGAACTCTCATGGACCAGGAGCAGGGTGGAAAACAGGTACCTGGGGCTTGCTCCCGATGAGATAATATCATATCTCGATATGGTGCCCTTCCTGCTCTACAACAGTTCATTCAAGAAAGAATATGCAGAGCACATAGAGAGCAATACCGGGTCGCAGCAGGATCTGTGGACATTCGGCATTTCCGGCGACCTTCCCGTCATACTGGCGGTCCTGGAGGCGGAGGACGAAGATATACTGGAATGGATCCTCAAGGGCCATGAATATCTGAGAATGAAAGGCCTCTACACCGATCTCGTGGTGCTGATAAACAAAGTGGAAGGATACAGCCAGCCGCTGAACGAGAAGGTGAGGAACGCCATAGCCGCCAGTCATGCCAGGGAACTTTCCGGTAAACCCGGCGGCGTGTTCGTCATAAATGCTTCAGACATCGAACCGCAGCAGATGTCCCTTTTATATACCGCAGCCAGGCTGGTGGTGGAGGACAGCCCCGATTCGTTCATGAGCAGGCTTAAGGAGTCGAGGCTGGCGGCGGAATCTGTGCCCGCGGCAAATGCATGCTTTGACGGCGAGAGAAGCAGCCATATAAAGGTCCATGATCTGCCGGGTGAGGAAGAACTGCAGTTTTTCAACGGTATCGGCGGTTTTTCCCGTGACGGACGGGAATACGTCATCAGGCTCGGAGCCGGCAGGCGTACTCCTTTGCCCTGGTCCAACATAATAGCTAATAAAAACTTCGGCTTTCTGGTCACCGAAAGCGGCGGCGGGTATACCTGGTACAGAAACAGCCGCGAGTTCAAGCTGACGCCCTGGGTGAACGATCCGGTGACGGACCGGCAGGGAGAGGTCTTTTATATCAGCGATCTGGATGAGAAGTGCCACTGGAGCCTGACGCCGATGCCCATTGGCGGAAGCAGCCCGTACACTGTCCGGCACGGATTCGGATACAGCGTTTTTGAGCATGAAAGCAACGGGATCAGGCAGAGCCTGACAATGTTCGCGGCGCTTGATCTGCCGGTCAAGTTATGCGTCGTCGCTTTGAAAAACCTCACCGGCAGGCAGCGGAGACTGCGGGTCACATATTACCTGAGGCCGGTGCTGGGGGTGACAGACAGCCAGACGTCGCCCTTCATTGTCACAAAAGCGGACAAAAACGGTATACTCTGCATCGAGAACAGGTTCACCAGGGACTTCAGCGGCCGCACCGTTTTCCTTGCGTCAAATTCGGATGACATGTCATATACGGGCGACAGGGCGCTTTTTATGGGGAACAGGGGAGATGCCGGCGAGCCGGCCGGTTTGTCCGGCGAAAGCCTTAATGGGGTAACGGGAGCAGGACTGGATCCCTGTGCGGCAGTAAGCTGTATAGTTGAACCGGCTCCTGAGGAAGAGTCCGTGGTCGTGTTCCTTCTGGGATGCGCCGGCAGCGCTGAGGAAGCACTGGCAGTGAAAAACCGGTTTGCACAGCATGACAGCGCAAAAGCGGAACTGGAAAGGGTAAAGGGATTCTGGGCTGAAAAGCTTGGGACAATAAGGCTGCAGACACCTGACGACTCTTTCGACATGATAATGAACGGCTGGCTCCTGTACCAGACGATCTCATGCAGGCTGTGGGCAAGGTCCGCCTATTACCAGGCCGGAGGCGCGTATGGTTTCAGGGATCAGCTCCAGGACTGCATGGCGCTGCTGAATTTATGGCCGGAACTGTCAAGGGAGCAGATACTGCTGCATGCATCCAGGCAGTTCAGGGAGGCGGACGTCCAACACTGGTGGCATGCGGAACGGGGGAACGGGATACGCACCAGGTATTCCGACGACCTGTTGTGGCTCGCCTTCGTCACAGCAGAGTACCTTGAAAAGACAGGCGACGATTCGATACTCGATGAAACAGTTCCGTTCCTGGAGGGTAATTTGCTTGCTGAGGGCGAGTACGAAAGGTATGAAGAACCAAGGCAGACGGACATCGGGGCAAGCCTTTATGAGCACTGCGTCCTTGCAATAGATGTCTCGCTCAGGACGGGACCGCATGGTTTGCCGCTTATTGGCGGCGGAGACTGGAATGACGGGATGAATGCCGTCGGCAGGGAGGGTTCCGGAGAAAGCGTATGGCTGGCATGGTTCCTGTTGACGATACTTCACAGGTTTATCCCAATATGCATGCAGAAGAATGATTTCAGCAGAGCCGAACAGTACCGCGAAAAGGCCGCGATGCTGACCGAAAGTATCGAGAGAGAGGCGTGGGACGGAAGCTGGTACAGGCGAGCTTATTTCGATGACGGGACCCCTCTTGGATCAGTCCGGAATTCGGAGTGCATGATCGACTCCATTTCCCAGTCATGGGCCGTGATCTCCGGAATGGCAAAGCCGGCCAGGGCGAGGGAAGCCATGGAGGCCGTGCAGAAATACCTTGTGGATGCAGACGAGGGGATCGTAAAACTGCTGTCGCCGCCGTTCGGCGATGGTGATTTGCAGCCTGGATATATCAAAGGGTATTTGCCCGGAGTCAGGGAAAACGGCGGACAGTACACCCATGCGGCGGTATGGGTCGTACAGGCGTTCACCAGGCTGGGTATGGGCGATAAAGCCGGTGAAATCTTCCATATGCTCAATCCCATAAACCATACAAGGACCAGCATTGAATACGCCCGTTATAAAACAGAACCATATGTCATGGCCGCTGATGTTTATGCCGTAAGCCCGCATGTCGGCAGAGGAGGGTGGACATGGTACACCGGCGCTGCGGGATGGCTCTACAAGGTCGGTCTTGAAAATATAGCAGGTTTCAGCAAAAGGGGTGGAAGACTGTATATCGAGCCGTGCGTACCCGCCTCGTGGAAGTCGTTCAAAATAACATACAGATACAGGAACGCGGTCTACAACATCGTAATAAAGAACCCCGACGGCGTCAGCAGCGGGGTGTCCCATATGATCGTGGACGGGCGCATAAGCAGGGAAGGCTGTGTCGAACTGTCGCCTGACGGGGAACACAATGTGGAAGTCATAATGGGCATGCCGTATTACCGTCCGGCCGGACCGGAACCGGATACCGTTGGTTCGGCAGCATTTGCGGGGCGGTGAACATATTGCGCCTGGACATAGCTGCTTCAGGAAGTATAACTGATTATTTCCCGAAAAATGTATATTTATAAATTTTTTTTAGGGTAGCTAAACACCTGAACGTTGAAACACCAACATTTTACGATTATAAGTATGCAATACAGCCAAATTTTATACAAAACCTTACAGTTCAGGGGAAATTATGTTGATTATGTAACATAATTGTAATATAATAAAAGTGAGATCATCAATGAAAAACAATGATATTACAAGTATGTGTATTCAGGCTTATCCCAGGTTTTTATGTTAGGTAGTCCAGGCTTTTGTGTCGAATGTGTAGCTTAAGCAAGCAGGTCGCCGTTATGTATTACTGGGAGGTGAATAGCCTTGAAAGACAATAACTGTGCGTACCTCAAAAAGGAGATCGATTTATTGAGGAAAGAGCTTCATGAGCTGATCGAGTCTGAGAATCTGAGCAGTTCCCTGGTACAACAACGCAGCAGAGAACTAGACGAATTGATCCTGTTGTATGTCCGATTGAAAAGTCATGCTCTGAGTGATCCATAAAGCATAACGGCTAAAAAGGGTAAAACGAACAGAGTTACAGTTATGCTTCCCGTGCCCTGAACCGAAATCTGCCAGTCAAAAATGTTGTTTCCCGCAATAAAGCATGCCGATGCCAATCCTGACATGAGTGCTCCTGCTGAACCTGTTATGATCATGAAAGGATACAGCTTGTCTGTGGAAGGTTTACTGAAATCCTTTGGGTGCATCAGATCAGTCCAAAGGAGTTTATATTTTTTTGCCGCTTTATAAAGAACTGGAAGCAGGATAGGTCCGAGCAACAATGTGGTGACAGTGTTGTTGAGCACAATTATAATGGCCGGCGCCGGGAAATTTGTCAGGTTCAGCAGATTCAGACCCCATGCGATCGTGACGGCGCAGGCCATGCTTGAAATGAAGCTGACAATGCCGAAGTTGGCCAGCTTCCAGGGTGTATTGATCGTTGGCGCCCTGTCCTCGCCATGCCTCTGTTTCATATGATGCCACAGTTTGTATGGTATATAAGCGTAGAGGAAGTTTCCGGCAAATCCGAATATCGAGCCCGGCGAAAAAGTACCGAACAAATCGCCTGCCAGATTCCCTATGGCAGAACCCCATGCGCCCGCCGGCCCGAACAGCAGGCCAAATATCACAGGCAGCAGGGATGCAGGCCTTATTTCAGTTATGCCGGGGATCAGGGTTATGGTTTTGGTAGGCAGCAGGAACAGCATGTAGATGCCGGCGCACAACGCTGTTAATGCGACCATCATGCTGTATTTCCACATCGTTATGATTTCCTTCATGCTGCTTCTCCGTCCTTTATGATGATTTCCGTTGACCATGACGTTGTATTGTGATTTCCGCCACCCATGCCTCTGAATCCCATGCCTCTGTATTATGATTTGCGCTGGCTCTTGTCTCTCGCGCCGGTGTCTACTTCCTGTTTACGCTGATTCTTGTCTCTCGCGCCGGTGTTTACTTCCTGTTTACGCTGATTCTTGTCTCTCGCGCCGGTGTTTACTTCCTGTTTACGCTGAT
>JAAZKL010000179.1 GCA_012799845.1 Clostridiaceae bacterium | reverse complement strand
TTCCAGTGCCTGTCTTCGGATGTGAAGGTCGTTTACTTTTTCAACAGTACCCATGTGCTCCCACCTCATCTTCATTTGGATTTCTGCAGAGTATATATTATTATTTGGTGTTATTACCTTGTGCTAATATATCTGGATTATATTACATTTTCTATTCTCTTTCAACTGCAATATTAACTTCCAACAAGCCATCAATAAAAAAAACCTCATCACTGTCAGCACTAACTGAACAGGCAAAGGTCCCGCCATCTCTTATAATCATAAAATCATGCGGTCTTACCGCCGGATGCTGACTTGTCAACTATGATCCGATTGCCTCCAATTATTATCAAGTGTACCATTGCAGCAACGCAACGTCAATAAATTCGAAGCAATTTTGTTAAAAAATAATCAAAAATCCCCGTACTTTGTCCTGAGCATGTTTATCTCTTCTTCGGTGAGATGCCGCCACTTTCCTTCTTCAAGACCATCGGCCGTTATACCGCCGATAGCTGTTCTCTCTAGTCGCATCACCGGGTGTCCGACTGCTTCGAACATCTTCCTGACCTGCCTGTTCCGGCCTTCATGTATCCTTATTTCAACGACTGACCGCTGTGCCGACTCATTGATGACCTTCACATGTGCCGGAGCGGTGATATGATTCCCTATATCGACCCCGCTCCTGAGACGTCCGATGTCACCAGCGCTCAGCCTGCCTTTGATCTCGGCCTTGTATACCTTTTCCGCTTCGTGCCTGGGATGCATGAGCATATTTGCGAACTCGCCGTCATTGGTCAGTATGATCAGTCCTGATGTATCATAATCAAGCCTTCCAACGGGATATATCCGTTCCCTGATGCCGCTGACCAGGTCGATGACCGTTTTTCTTGAAAACTGGTCCTTCACAGATGATATGCAGCCTGCCGGCTTGTTCAGCAAAATGTAGATCTTTTCCCGTCCCGGCCTGACTACCTTGCCGTCAACCCTTATGTACTCGGAACCTTCGACCTTCGTACCCGGTTCGGTCACTGTTTTCCCGTCGACCTGGACCCTGCCCTGCAGGATGAGTTCTTCACATTTGCGCCTTGATGATACCCCGGCATCAGCCAGAAATTTCTGAAGCCTGATCACAGTCCATTTCCTTTCAGATGTTTTGCTGATTTTATACCCATAAAATCATAGCACAAACCTGCATTTATATAAAGACATACCTTCCGGACTGATGACCAGGCTCCGCAGCCGTTTTCACCTGCACATATTGCCGTGTTTTGCCGGCTATTCAATGTCCTCGCTTTTTTTCACAGCGATCTTTCTCTTGCATATGTTCTCTATCCTGCACATAAAGTCGGGTACAAGGTCCAGCACCTTGTCGAGGGTCGAGTTGATGTTGACAGGCAGAAGCTTTATATTTCCGTTCCCTACCACCATGAATGCGACGGGGTTGATGCTCACGCCCGCTCCGCTGCCTCCGGCAAACGGGAATTTCCCGCTGTCTTCTCCGTTTTCTCCTTCATCGTCCCGGTCCTTTTTATCTTCTTCGCTGACGGTATTGCCGTACTCGCCGCCCCCGGCCGCAAACCCGAACGTCACCTTCGATATGGGAATGATGACCGTTCCATCGGGTGCCTGCACCGCATCGCCCACTATGGTATTGACATCGACCATTTCCCTGATGCTTTCCATGGCCGTCTTCATCAATGCTTCTATGGGATGCTGCTCAGCCATTCGATTCACCACCTGTTGATTTTTTTGCCTTTTTTCGGATCCTGTATTTCATACAGTATATTTTTTTCAACACAACTATAATATGGACCAACCTGGCATGAAATATGCAGCAGGCTTCCACTTCAAAAACCTTGTCATTGAAGCATGGCGTGATTTGGATCCTTTTGCCTGTTATTTTCAGATGGCGTGATATATGTGTGACGAGTATTCCGGCGACACTCCACAGCGCACCGCATATCAGGCCTGTCCCGGCGGCGTCGCCGGCTCCCTGCTTCAGCCTTATGTCTATCTCCGCATGTATGTTGTGCCTGTTGAGGTACTTCCTGATATCCTCCAGGATGCTGCCGTGATCTTTAAGGTATCGCCTTACACTGATCAATTTTTCGACTATGTCCTCCGGCGACAGTTTTTCGCTTTCTTTCGAACCGCCCCGCATTTCAGGGCTCTGGCCTTTTACCAGCTTGAATTTCAGTTTGCCGTTTTCCTTTCTGACCAGCGGCACTTTCATCTCATACCTTATCATTCCCTTTCCTGCATAAAAGCAAAAAAGTACCCATTCTTCCTGCTCGTTCCTGGTATACTTGACGGCAGCCTTTATTCGTACGACAAACAGCACGATATACAGGATCGATATAAAAAAAACAGCTTTGTAAAGCATCGTCGGCTCCAATGTGATAAGGTAATGCTCCACAAGCTATTTTTTCCAATAAAGTATTATTTCATCCTGCTATGTGTTTGTTCAGAGTTTAATGCATTGCCGTCCGTTTCCGTACTATTGCTTTCATCAGAAACCATTTTGTCCAGTTCGAGCATGGGCAGGTCTTTTACAGACCTGAAACCGAAGCTTCTGAGGAATTCCCCGGTGGTTTCATACAGCAAGGGCCTCCCCGGGGAGTCAAGCCTGCCGGCTTCCTTTATCAGACCCCTCTCCAGCAGTGTGGCGATGGAGCTGTCGGAATTGACTCCTCTGATCGCCTCTATCCTGGCCCTTGTGACAGGCTGGTTGTATGCTATTATCGCCAGGGTCTCGAAAGCCGCCTGGGACAGGGTCTGTTTCTGCCTGGGTTCAGCCAGTCTGCTTATGTATTCAAAGTGCTCAGGCCTCGTGCATAACTGGTAGCTCCCGTCTACTTCCCGCATCAGTATGCCTCTCAGAGAGTTCTGTATCCTGATCGACATGTTGTCGAGCAGCCGTTTTGCCGTTGCTTTGTCCAGTTCCAGTATTTCTGCGATCTTTACCAGCGGTACGGGATCTCCCGCTGCAAAAAGCAAGCCTTCAACTATTGCTTCCATTTCCTTTATATCCATATCAATTGCCTTCCTGCATCAATAATTTTCGTGATCCGGACGCCCTGCACACGGTCATGCCATGCTGTCAAGCTCCCGTGCGTCGATTTTGCCCAGTTCCGGCGCCATTTCGACCTTGCTGATATATATCTCTCCATGGATCCTTCTTTGCTCGAGCCTGACCCTCCTCAGCCTGGACAGTTCAAGTATCGCCAGGAAACCTGTTATGATGTCGGTCCTGGACCTCGTTTTGAATGAAAACAGTTCAAAGAATTTGAACCTGCCCTTTTTGACCAGTTCCCTGTTTATTTCCCTCATCTTGCTCCTCAGGGATACTTTTTCGTGCTGGACTATACGGTTGATTCTGTTTACATTGGGATTCATCTTTCTCCTGTTTTTCTCCAGCAGTTCTGTATAGACCCTTTTCAGTTCATCAGGCACAAGCTCGACGACTTCGTCTTTCCTTATACAGGTGATTGGTTCAGGCAGCTTCCAGTATACCTTTGACCACTCTTTCTCGCGTTCTCTCAGTACATTGGAAAAATCCTTGTACTTTCTGTATTCCAGGAGCTTCAGCACCAGTTCCTCTCTCGGGTCCGCCTCCTGTTGGTCCTCCTCTTTCCTGGAAGGGAGCAGCATCTTCGATTTTATGTGTAAAAGCGTGGATGCCATTACAAGAAACTCGCTCGCTATCTCAAGATCCATTTCCTGCATGGCGAAAAGATATTCCATGTACTGATCCGTAATGGCATTTATGGGGATATCATATATGTTGAACTGGTTCTTCTCTATCAGATGAAAAAGCAGATCAAAGGGACCTTCAAAGTTATCTATTTTGATTTTGCATGCATTGGTAAGTACGCTTTCCAAGTATATTCCCCCGGAATCTCATCCTGGCCTTGCCGGCCTGCAGTGATCCTTTTGCCCGTTGTATCCATTCGAAGCTGAACTCACCTGTTCAGGGCTGTTTTTTCCGCATTATCACCAGTCCACATTCATCGCTTTCCTGACTTCAGCCATCGTTTTTTCGGCAGTTTCCCTGGCACGGGCATTCCCGTTTTCAATGACTTCCTTTAAATAGTCCATATAGTCAGGCTTTCTGAGGATCTCCTGCCTTTTTTCATATATGGGCGTCAGTTTGGCAGCCATCTTTGAGCATAGATTCTTTTTGCACTGGACGCATCCGATGCTGCCTGCCCTGCACAGTGCTTCTGTTTCGGAAACACCGTCTTCGTCGAACACCTTGTGGAATGCAAATACGGTACATACCTCCGGATGGCCGGGATCATCCTTCCTGACCCTCGCGGGGTCGGTCACCATGGACATTACTTTTTTGCGCACCGTTTCAGGGGCGTCTGACAGCGCGATGGTGTTGTCGTAGCTCTTGCTCATTTTCCTGCCGTCCGTGCCGGGCAATACTTTTGCTTTTGTCAGTAAGGACTGCGGTTCAGGGAACACTTCCCCGTAAAGATAATTGAATCTTCTCGCAATTTCTCTCGTCAGTTCCACATGGGGCACCTGGTCCTCGCCAACGGGCACGGCAGACGCCCTGTATATGAGGATGTCGGCAGCCTGCAGGCACGGATATCCCAAAAAGCCATATGTCAATATATTTCTGTCCTTCAGTTGCTGTATCTGATCCTTGTAAGTAGGACACCTGTACAGCCAGGAAAGCGGTGTTATCATGGAGAACAGCATATGCAGCTCGGCATGCTCCTTTACTGCCGACTGGAGAAACAGCGTACTCTTTTCCGGGTCCAGTCCGACGCTGAGCCAGTCTATGACCATGTTAGTAATATTGGATTTCAGTTCCGAAGTATCTTCGTAACCGGTCGTCAGGGCGTGCCAGTCTGCTATGAAGTAAAAGCAGTCATATTCCTCCTGCAGCTTCACCCAATTTTCAAGCGCTCCGAAATAATTCCCCAGATGCAGTGCACCTGTCGGCCTCGCGCCGCTGAGCATGGTTTTTCTTTCCGTGTTTGCTCCCATATGTGCCTCGCCTTCCATTTCTCAGGTTGTTTTGCTTTATAAACTTATTCATATTGTAGTTTCAGCATTAAAAGGTGTCAAGTAATATCGGGTAAAACAGTGCCAGACAACCTTATATAAAGATCGATCCTACAAGGCCGAATAACGTTTCAACAGCCCTCCTCAACGGATCCATGACAGTAGACAGTACGCCTGGCTTCAGCACCATCAGCGCCAGGAACATGAGACCTATATATCTGCCATAGCGCATGAGGCTGTAGTACTCCTTTGTCGGAAGCACTGCCATAAGTATCTTCGAACCGTCCAGCGGCGGTACGGGAAGCAGGTTGAATATTGCAAGGCCGATGTTCATCATGTAGAACATCCTGCTGATGTTGAACACAACTGATCTCAGCGAGAAATCCACGCCATATATCAGGTATCTGCTGTTATATATTTCATTGCCCGTCAGCCCGCTTTCCGCTGCGATCAGTGCCATCGGGAACGAAAATATGAATGCCAGCAGCAGGTTTGAAAGCGGACCGGCCAGGCTTACCAGGACAGTCCCGCGTTTGTAGTTCCTGTAGTAGGTGGGATCGATAGGCACAGGCTTTGCCCAGCCAAATCCGACGCCGCTGAACATCGACGCCACAAGCATGAGCGTGCCGACAGGGTCCAGATGCTTCAGCGGATTCATCGTCAGCCTCCCCAGCCTTTTGGCGGTAGGGTCTCCAAGCCTGTATGACGCATATGCATGAGCCATCTCATGAAAACTCAGCGAAACAAGGATAGCTGGTATCGCATATAAAAACATTATCATGTTGTCTCTCATTTTTCTTTCACCATTCTTTCCGGATCGTACCTTTATTCTATTTTACCAAAGTTGAAAGTAAAAGTCTGTCTGTAATATTACTTACCCAATCTGTCGCATGATAAAAACCAGCAGCCGATCAATGATCTTCTGCTGGTCATTGGACGATATATGCTCACGGGATGTACCTGCCTTCGTCGGAATCCGGCCCGCTGCGCCCTGATGCGGCGTTCAGCCAGTGGCTCTGCCCAGGCAGAACCATTCCTCCATGAGTCTGAGCATTATCCTGAAGAAGGACGCCTTTTGGACGTCGCTGGACGCCACTATGTCAGCCTTCCCCACCTCTTTTCCCGATAATGTGTAGATCACTTCGCCGATCTTCTGGCCTGATTTAACAGGGGCCTTTAAGTCGGCGTCCAGGTTTATCACTCTTTCGATCTTCCCCTTTTCTCCTTTTCTGAGAAGCAGCTTCACATCCTCCCTAAACACTGCATCAGTCACTGGCTGCAGGCCTTTCCTGACTTCTACCTGCTGTACCACATCCCCCATATTGTCCACCAATACCGTTTCAAAGT
>JAAZKL010000178.1 GCA_012799845.1 Clostridiaceae bacterium | reverse complement strand
GTTATTGCAAAGTTCACTTCATTATACCAGAATAATCCGGCAAAATGTATATCAAATCGCATCCATGGTTTCAATCCTTGCCATTTTGTCTATATCCTGCTAATATTTAAGATGACCCCATGACGAAATTATATATGGAGAAAGCCCGGAACCTCACCGTGGATTCGTGAAGCAGTTGTTATTCTGCTATATAAATATCGATATGGAGGATTCGTAAAAATGAAAAAATGGTTCTGTTTCCTTTTGGTCCTGTTCCTTTTGTTCCAGGGCAGCATCATCCTGGCCGGTTCATATGATAATTCAGGTTCGATTGAATGGGAATCAGGTTATCGCGAAAGTTTTCACGCGGAGCGTTTAAATGCTGCCACCGGTACGAGTGATGGCAATATCCTGGTCGCAGGCCAGGCAGAGCCAGATAAATTTATGATCTACGAACCCATCGTTATCAAAATGACACCGGATGGTGAAATCCTGTGGTCCAAATCGTACTATCCGGATATCGAAAAATATACCTATACATCAGAATCCGCCCTTGTCTCGGCAATTACGGAAGCCAAAGACGGCGGGATCTTCCTTGCAGTTTCACACGATGTTTTTGATAAAGACGAAGAAGGGGAACTTACACGCAAAACCAACACACGCGTTATAAAGCTGGATAAAAACGGAAATGTAAAGTGGGAAAGTGAATTCGGCGGCAATAAAAAAACCGTGCCAATCGATATCATCCCTACCGACGACGGCGGTTGTCTTGTTGCCGGTGAATCCAACTCAACGAAAGGCGAAGTCTCAGGCAGCCAGATCCTTCCCTGGCTTTTCCATCGTTACTTTGCCCTGAAACTGGATGCCAGCGGCAACAAGCAATGGGCTTATGTATATGGCCCCGGCGGAGGAGAATCGTTGATCAAAGTGGTCGCGACCAAAGACGGCGGTTATCTGCTCCTGGGTGAATCCGATTCTGATACCGAGGGATCCGGCATAAAGCACCATGGCAGTATCGACGTGTGGGTAGTCAAAGTCGATAAAAACGGCAAGGAGCAGTGGAACAGGACTTATGGCGGCAGCGAAATCGATGGTTTGTTCGGCGCCGCTCCCTGCGACGGCGGTGTTATATTGGCCGCAGGAACCAATTCAACAGACGGCGATGTCACAAATAAGGATCCTTCCTTCAAAAACTGGCTCTTCAAAATCGATGAGACCGGAAAAATCATATGGGAGCGCTATTATGGCGAAGACATGATTTTCAGGCCCCAACACATCATCCAAATGCCAGGCGGCGATTTTGTAATGACCGGAAGAATGAGCAGTTTTACTGATATTGCTGTCTTGCGGATCAGCAAAGACGGAAACATACTGTGGAAAGAAGAAGTCCAGGATAAATTTTTCTGCGAATCTCTTACGGCCGCCCCGGACGGCGGGTTTATTCTGACCGGTCAGCGCCCGGGAAGGAGTTACATGGATGATGCCGGGCATGTCATCAAGTTCAAACCGGATCAAAAGGATATCGACGCGCTCGAATCGCTTAAGCCCTATACCGTAAAATACGAGGACTATGCGGTCAGGCTGTCGAAAATCGATGTCTTCAGGGGAACCGGGACCGGTTTTGCGCTGGACCAGGTGCCGACACGGCTCCAGGCTTCCGTCATGTTCGTCAGGTTACTGGGCGGCGAAAAAGAAGCCCTTGAGATGCATTATGAACATCCCTTCACCGATGTGCCCGCCTGGGGCAATGACTATGTCGGCTATTTATACCGCTATGGACTGACCAAAGGTACAGGCCCCAGCACCTTCGATCCATCAGATATCATCGACGCAAACAGCTATTTCACGTTTCTTTTGAGAGCACTGGGATACAGCGACAGCAAGGGTGATTTTTCGTGGAAACGGTCCCTGGAGTTCGGCAGGGAAATGTCTTTGCTCAGCGAAGCCGATTATAACGAGCTTACGAAATACACATTTTACAGGGATCACATGGCGAAGGTGAGCTATTTGGGCCTGAAAATGCAGCTTAAAGGCGGCGGGACCCTTGTGCAGAAACTAATTGACAACAATGCAATTGACCGGGACATTGCCGCGGAAGTCGGCCTGATCGACTGAGGGGTTTGATTTTGCGGCGCAAAAAACGGCGGGAAATACTGGTCCCATCTAAAAATCAAACAGCCGAAGCTGTTGAATTATTCTTTCATTTATGGCAAACGCAAAATTGCGCTGGACAGGATATATCTCGGCTTGTTCCCACATATCCTTTTTTACGCTTGTGGCTATTCCAATGCCGACTCCTCTTGCAGCAAGCTCGTTTACCAATTCAGCGGCATCAAACAGGTAAACATGCTTTATGCACCATGGCAGCGTCTTGCCTT
>JAAZKL010000177.1 GCA_012799845.1 Clostridiaceae bacterium | reverse complement strand
TGGTTGAGGGTCTTGGTTATTATGAGCCGAGGACAGTGAATGACCTGAGGGAATTGCTAAAGGGAAGCGCGGCAAGATTTGGCGATAAGCCAGCTTTCAAATTCAGGGATGAAGCGGGCAATATTACTTTCAAAACACACAATAATCTCGATTCCGATGTGGACTGCCTTGGAACTGCCTTGATATCGTTGGGCCTGAAGGACCTGAGGATATCGATAATAGGCGAGAACCGGTACGAATGGGGTGTATGTTACTTCGCTGTTGTAAACGGGACAGGAGTAGCAGTTCCGCTTGACAGGCATCTTCCGAAAAATGAGATCGAGAACCTTACCACCAGGGGAAAGGTCGAAGCCATTTTTTACAGCCCGGCTTATCACGAAACGATGGTGGAGATCTCAAAAAGCAATGCTGACATTCGGTATTTCATTTGCATGGAAAAACCCGGTCCGAAAGCGGCCGGTTCGGATGACGGGGGCAGACGTGAAGAGGCGGACAATCACGGAGGAGATATGACAGCAGGCGATCCCAGGTTCCTTATGATGCCTGACTTGATCGAAACGGGAAGGAAGCTTCTCGTGTCCGGGGACAGGTCGTTTGTTGATGCCGCCATCGACAGGGAAAAGTTGTCGGTGCTGCTGTTTACTTCAGGCACGACAAGCACGTCAAAAGGCGTCATGCTGTCCCATGCCAACCTGGCAGCCAATGTGACATCTATCTCCACCATAATAGATATCGGTGAAAGAGATACACACCTGTCATTGCTGCCGCTGCACCATACTTTCGAGAACACTGTCGGGCTTCTGTATATGCTGCACGCCGGTGCGTCAATCGTTTACGGCGATGGTATAAAGCACATTGCACAAAACCTGAAGGAGTACAACGTAACAGTGCTCGTTGCGGTACCGGCTATTTTTGAAGCCATGTACAGGAAACTGCAGGAAGGGATAAGGAAGTCGGGCAAAGAGAAACTGCTGAGAACATTGATCAGGATTTCGAATCTGCTCAGATCGGTCGGCATCGATGTGAGAAGGAAGCTGTTCCGGAGCGTGTTCGAGAAGATCGGGCCGAATCTCAGGATGGCCGTGTCTGGAGCGGCTCCGCTGGACAAAGAGGTGGTGGTCGGTTTCGATCAGATCGGATTCCGGCTGCTGCAGGGATATGGCCTGACGGAAGCGTCTCCTGTGGTTGCGACCAACAATGACTTTGTGAATGTAGCGGGCACTATAGGTCATCCGATGGGCGGCATCGACGTGGCGATAGATGCGCCTGATGAGAACGGGATAGGCGAGATAATCACCCGGGGCGGCAATGTCATGCTCGGGTATTATGAGGATCCTGAAGCCACGGCAGAGGCTTTCACGGAAGATGGCTGGCTAAGGACAGGCGATGTGGGATATATCGACGACAAGGGCCTTATCAGGATCACAGGCCGCGCGAAATCCATGATCGTCCTGACAAGCGGGAAGAAGGCGTTCCCCGAGGAATATGAGATCCAGCTCAACAACATCCCTGGGGTCAAAGACTCATTCGTCTGGGGAAATACCGCTCCCGACGGGGATGTGCAGATATGCGCGAAGCTTGTGGTCGATGCTGAAAACGCTGTCGACAGCGCCGGGAACCTGCTTCCTGAAAGCGAACTGGCGGCAAGGTTCGACGCAGCGATAAAGGAAATAAACAAGACGATGCCCCGGTATAAGATCATCCGCTATTTTGTAATGACCATGGAAGAACTGGTCAAGGCAAACGGCATAAAGACAAAGCGCCACATAGAGCAGGAAAAGGTAAGGAGAATGCTCGATGAAGCCGGCGTCGAAATACGCAAAGTCTCAGGCCGCTTTATCGAAAATCTGAAAGGATAGGACTGTCAGGGGGACGGTCCTGTCACGGGGACGGTTCTTCTGACATGTCACGGGGACAGTCCTGTCAGAGGGGCGGTTCTTTTGACATGTCTGTATGAATCATGCTGACCAGTGGAACGATTTTTCCTTAAGACAAAGGGGACAGAACTTCAGGATAATCCAGATGGACGTTTTTCTGCATAAAAGTCAGAGGGATGGTCGAGAACTGTCCCTCTTTTTTTATCTGTATTATCAACCTGATTCTCGCAGAACTGTCCCGCAGACTCCCTTATTCGCAGAACTGTCCCCCACTTCCGGTTGCTGTTGATTTCGCATAACCGTCCCTGTTTTTCCGTGCCTTCAGATCGCAGAACCGTCTCCCTATTACAAATATCCTCGATTTCACAGATTTCACAGAACTGTCCCCCTAAACAATTGACATGCTGTTGTTTCAATTCTAAAATTAAGTCAAATGCTTGATTCGGAGTAAAACATGATATATACGGTCACGCTGAATCCGGCTGTCGATAAGACGGTCGTTATAAATGATTTTATGGTCGACTCTGTAAACAGGGTTTCTTCTTTGCGGATGGATGCCGGCGGCAAGGGCATCAACGTTTCCAAGGTGATCCAAAGCCTTGGCGGCCGCAGCAAGGCAATGGGCATCCTTGGCGGGTTTGCGGGCAGGTATATTAAAAAATACCTGGATGATATCGACATAGAGAACGATTTCGTGTTCATAAGCGGAGAGACAAGAACCAATCTGAAGGTCATCGATGGGAAGAATAAAACGAATACCGATATAAATGAGCCGGGTCCGAATGTCGCCGAATGCGACCTGGAAATGCTGAAAAACAAGCTGCTCGAACAGGTGGGAAATGGTTCGATCGTCATTTTTTCAGGAAGTGTGCCTGAAAACGCAGAGAGGGATATATATTACCGCTGGATTGATGCTGTGAAGCAGAAGGGGGCAGCAGCCATACTCGATGCCGATGGGGAACTGCTGAAAAAGGGAATCGAAGCCGGGCCGTACCTGGTCAAGCCGAATATATACGAGTTGGGAAAACTTTTCGGGACTTATATCGGGAATATAGAGCAGGCTGCGGAATATGCGGAACTGCTTGTCAGGAAATACGACATCGAGATGGTCGTCGTTTCGATGGGTAAAAGGGGAGCCCTTTTTATCGACAAGGCAAAAGCTGTACTGGCCCACGCTTTGGACGTGGAGGTACAAAGCACTGTAGGGGCCGGAGATTCCATGGTTGCGGCGCTGGCGTATTCCATCGGCAATGGTTTGGATTATGAGAGCATGATCAGGCTTGCGGTTGCTTCAGCCGCTGCGAACGTGATGACTTCGGGTTCCCAGCCGGCAGACCTTTCTGTTATCAGGGAGCTTGAGGGACGTGTCGCTTTCAGGTACCTTAAAGCATAAGAGCCGATGACCTGTTATGTATAAGGAGAGCTGTGCAAAATCAGGGATGTAATGTTCCGGCGATATATGCAGCTGATAATTAGAAAATTATACAGGATGAAAGCCTACATCCGGGATCCTGAGGCGTATACTCATGATATGAGACGCATTCTCGTGACATAAAGGACTTTATCCAGATCCATGTTTATTCCGGACTAATTGAGATCCTTGCGATTTGGCGACTCTTCAGGATCGATAATAAACAATATGCCTGAAAGGATGGTGCGGTGATGCAGAAAGCGATCGAATTGGTTAGCCAGGGGCTGACACTGAGGGGAATGCTCCATATGCCTGACAACGCTTCAGGGAAGGTGCCCGCGGCAATTATATTCCATGGGTTCACCGGCAACAAGATGGAGCCTCATTTTATTTTTGTCAAGCTGTCCAGGATGCTTGAGAAAAAAGGCATCGCAAGCGTCAGGTTTGATTTCGGCGGAAGCGGGGAAAGCGACGGCGATTTCATCGATATGACACTTTCCGGGGAGATCCGGGATGCCCACAATATCCTGGATTATGTGAAGAAACTTGATGGTGTCGATCCGGACCGGATCGGAATCGTGGGACTGAGCATGGGCGGCGCTGTTGCAAGTGTTCTTGCCGGCGAAAGAAAAGACGAGATAAAAACCCTTTGCCTGTGGGCGCCTGCGGGTACGATGGGAGAACTTATCAAGAAGCAGATCGACGAGCTTGGCCATGAAATGTTTAATAAGATCAGAAGGGCCGGATATATGGAGAGGGGAGGATTTCGCGTCGGTATCGGCTTCTATGAAGATGTGGTGAAGCTCGATATTTTTGGCAAAGCAAAGGAATTTGACAAGGATGTATTGATAATACATGGAGAAAAGGACCAGACTGTCCCGGTCGTGGTTTCAGAAAAGTACCTTGAATATTACGGCGACAGGGCGACATTGAAAATAATAAAGGATGCTGACCACACGTTCAACAATTCGGCCTGGGAGAAGGAAACGATCAATCTGACGGCGGATTATCTCGAGAAAGAATTGATAAAGGCGAATGAGTAGATATATAGGAAGCAATTATGTGGATTATCGGAGTTATTGAAAATTTGCAATGGTGACTTTAAATCGATGAATGAAAAATGAATTGAAAAATGTAGTGTTAAATGTAATTGCAGTTGTAAATGTAAATTCAAATGCATATGAAAATGCAAATGCAAATGCAAATGCAAATGCAAATGGATATATCGCTTGATGAAGCCATGAATGCAGAGAAAATATGCGGAGGTGTGTTGAATGGTACAGCCATATGATCTGAGTCTTGATGAATTACGGAAGTACAAGCCTGCTTTGACAAGGCAGCCTGATTTCCTTGAATTCTGGAAGTCGAACAAGCAGGAACTTGCGAAAATCCCGGTGGAATACGAACTGCAGCCTTATGATTATCCGGCTAAGGGTGTCAAAGTGAGCAGGATCACATTCACCGGTTTTATGGGCGCAAAAATCGACGGATGGTTTGCCGTCCCCGACGCACCTGGGAAATACCCGGGCCTGGTACTGTATCACGGGTACAACTGGGCAATGGATGGTTGCTTATATGAAGTCGTGGATACTGCGCTTCATGGGTATGCGGTATTGCAGATGCTGGTGCGTGGGCAACAGGGCAACAGTGTTGATAATGTAGTATCGTCACACGGCCATGTTTCCGGGTGGATGACCAAGGGGATATTGTCGAAGGAGGAGTACTACTACCGCGCTGTTTATATGGACTGTGTCCGTGCTCTCGAAGTGCTTGCGGATATGGACTGTGTAAATGCCGACAGGATAGGAGTGACAGGCGGCAGCCAGGGTGGGGCTCTTACGCTGGCGGCAGCGGCGCTTTCCGATATTCCCGTTGTTGCCGTCGCTGCATATCCTTACCTTTGTAATTTTGACCGGGCTATCGACATCACTCCATCGATGCCTTACCTTGAATTGAACGAGTTCTTCAGGAGATATTCGGATCCGTCAATTGAGGAGCGGGCAAGAAAAACATTAACTTATTTCGATGTAATGAACCTGGCTCCGGAAATCAAGTGTCCGGTACTTGTTGCTGCCGGGCTGGTCGATGAGATAACGCCTCCTTCAACGGTGTTTGCTGCGTACAATCACATGACCTGTCCGAAGGAGATCGCTGTATACAGGTATTTCGGGCATGAGTTTATTCCGGGCTTTGTCGAGAAGAAGCTGAGGATGCTGATGAAGTACCTACAGGACTAAGAGCTCTGGTGTGCCTGCATAAACTGATATCCAGAACTGGGAGTCAAGACTGGATATCAGTTGTGATATTATTATTGTGGTCTGAAAACTAGAGTTAAGAACGAAAAGCTAAAGTGTAACAAAAAGAGACAATATCAAAATCAAAGTGAAGAACTGTACCTTAATAAAATGTGGTGATTATTTGAGCGAAAAAGCAGCTTTGAACGAGAGACCAAAAGCAATCATATTTCTGGCCGCGACAGCTGTGATGTGGAGCCTCGGCGGTTTGCTTATAAAATCCATAAATGCCCACCCGCTGGCTATCGCCGGGGTCAGGAGCGGGATATCTGCGGTCATTATGCTCATTACCGCCGGCAGGCCAAAGTTCAACTGGTCTCTGGCGCAGATAGGAGCGGCACTGTCATACGTCGGCATGGTGACTTTGTTCGTTGCCGCAACGAAAAATACAACGGCCGCCAATGCCATACTGATCCAGTATACCGCTCCTGTATACGTGATATTCCTCAGCGCATGGCTGCTTAAGGAAAAGGTGAACCTGTTCGATTGGGTGACGGTTATTATCGTGATGGCTGGCATGGCCATGTTTTTTATCGACGATATAAGTATGGGCGGTATGCTGGGGAATGTTCTTGCTGCGGGAAGCGGGATCTCATTTGCAGTTTTTACGGTCTTCATGCGGATGCAAAAGGAAGGATCCCCGTTGGAGTCGGTGATCCTCGGGAACCTTCTGACCGCACTTATAGGGTTGCCTTTTTTATTCACCAACTTACTGGACACCCGGGGCTGGCTGTATCTGACTGTGCTGGGCACGTTCCAGCTCGGCTTGCCGTATATCCTCTATTCAAAGGCAATAAAGCATGTCACGGCACTTGAGGCCAGCCTGATACCGGTGATAGAGCCGATCCTGAATCCTGTGTGGGTATACATCTTCCTGGGCGAGGCACCCGGGAGCTGGGCGCTGGCCGGCGGCATTATCGTCATTGCGGCGGTTACTGTAAGGTGCGTCATTCCATTGCGCAGGCATGCTTCACATATCGATCCTGCAGAATAATGCCGGGGGAAATTGCACATCAGCGGCTATACGGCACAGTATGCAGTTACAGTGCGCAGCTATATCACACAGTTATAGCACATAGGCGTGGCACGCAGACAGGTTTACGACATCAGTGTTGCCAAACAGCAACGCCTCCAGGCGTATTATTTCCCCGGGAAATAACGGCGGGGTGAGCAAAAATTCAACTAATGTGTTTATTACCCTGCGTTTTTATAGTCAAATTTATGAAAACGGGCGACATATTATCTGATATTTGGTATTATGGTAAATGAAAAATTTCATAATAACACTCATTACTTGAAATTTTGCTCACAAAGATGGTTATTAACCTGCTTATAATATCACGTTTATATTAACCTGTTTATATTACTTGTCGTAACGCGTAAATATTTGAAATAATGTGCCTGAGGAACCGGAGCGAGGAAAAACCGTTGGGAGGAGCCGGAGAAAGGGAAAAAATCCGTTATGAAGACTGAAATCAAGTATTCTAAACATATCGATCTGGTTTTCCATGCGTTGGCCCATATGCATGTGAACAATGCTTCTGATTGCTTTGACCGGTCTTATATCGACATAATGGAGAAAAGGAAAACGAATACGGATTTCGATCTGCTGAGTGAGATCAATTGCCTTGAGCAGTACTACAATGATAATTTTGACAGAGTTATGCTCATAAATTTCCTGCCTTTTTACAGCAACAGCCTTGACGAGATGAAGGAAATCTACCTGAATTGCTCTGCATTCACGGACACTGACAGGGATGCTTTCATCAGGCCGTTCATTTCGCTTCTGGAAAAGGAAGCCGCCTTCTATTTCGATTACTGGCAGGGCAGGTATTATGAAACAGCGTATCATCGCCAGTCGGCCGAAAGCAGACTGAGAAAGGAACTGGACAAATATGCCTGCATTTTTGACTATTTTAAAAAGTCGGTCCTGGCATATCTGTCGTTCAGCATTACGAAGAACGGCAGAGGTTTTTCCGGCATCGGATCGCGTTTTACCGCCCTCGCCCCGTTCCCTGTGAAAGAGGATGACTTTGACAACACATTTTTCACTCTGCTGCATGAGTATACGCACCAGTTTACTGATGAATTGCTTCAGGCAGAAATCAACATGGCTGACGGAACCCACGATATTTCTGAAAATGTGGTCATTTTGGCGGATTACTACCTGATAAAAGCAGCAGATCATTCTTCGACAGAAAGATACCTGGGATGGCTTGCTGATAAAAGTGGAAACGGGCATCGCAAACTGAGCGAGGCAGACTTTCTGGGAATCTTCAGGGTAGACGAAGGCCTGCGGTCCAGGCTGCTGGAATTGGTCGGGGCTGTCACCAAAAGTTGAATGTCTCGAAAATTGACCAGAAAAAACCCGCTTATGAAAAGCCTGCTCCATCCGAGAAGCAGGCTTTTCAGCACCCTGGAGTTTATGGCTCCAGGCGGTTTATATCCCTTGGGAACATCGTGGCGTACCTGACATTCGAAAATCCGAGGAGCCGGGCAGTGAAGCGTTCCAGCCCGAGACCGAGTCCGCCGTGCGGCGGCAGGCCGTATTTGTGAGCCATGAGATAGCTGGAAAACTTATCAATATCCATACCCAGTTTCCGCATTTTTGCGATCTGCGCGCTGTAATCATGGATCCTCTGGCCGCCTGTCGTGACCTCCATGCCCCTGAAAATAAGGTCAAAGCTGTCGGTATATTCAGGATCGTCTTTAGAATCAAGGGTATAGAACGGCCGCTTCGACGATTTGAATCCTGTCACAAAAACAAAGTCGCTGCCTGTTTCTTTTTTGATTATCCCGCTCAGCAGCTTTTCCTCTTCCGGCTCGAAATCCTCATAATCTGTGATTTCACGGCGGTAAACATCTGATATCATCTGTTTTGCCTCAATGAAGCTGACAGCGGGGATCTCGCCGGCTGAGGGGATCTCGGCCTTCATCATTATCAGTTCATCTGCGTAATTCTCTTCCAGGTAGTCGAAAGTATAGGCCAGCATCTTTGCCTCAATACGCATCAAGTCGGTGAAGTCCTTTATGAAGCCCATTTCGAGGTCGACGCTCGTATACTCGTTCAGGTGTCGTGCGGTGTCGTGCTTTTCAGCCCTGAATACAGGCGCGATCTCATATACCCTTTCAAAAACGCCGACCATGATCTGCTTATAGAACTGCGGGCTTTGGGCAAGATATGCTTCACTGCCGAAGTAATCCAGCCTGAATATGTTGGCGCCTCCTTCAGCCCCGCTGAAAACTATCTTCGGCGTATGGATCTCGGTAAAGCCGTTTTTGCCCAGGAAACTCCTGAATCCTGCACAGATGCCCTCCTGGATCTTGAATACCGTGCGCTCTTTTGCGTTACGAAGCGTTATCGGGCGGTAGTCCAGCAGGGTCTCAATCGACGTATTGACTTCTTTGTTGTTTATCACCACCGGCATTTCTTCAGCAGGTCGCGAGAGCACTTCAACACTGATGATCCTCACTTCGGTCCCCGTCCTGCTTCGTTCGTCCCTGACTACTTCGCCCCTGATAATGACGCTCATGTTCTCTTTCAGTTCACCGAGAGGGAATGTCGAAAAATCCCTGGAGTGGATGCACTGCAGCAAAGCCCTTTTTGTTCTGAGCAGTACAAATGCGAATCCTGACATTTCCCGGATCTTGTATACTACCCCGTGGAGCAGGACGGTTTGACCTACATGGTTTATTAGTTCTTCCGCTTCGACATGTGCGGAAGTCAGTTCACTTTTTATTGTAATCATAATGATCCTCCTTATCTAAAAGTCTGTAGTGGGACTGCAATAGCCATAACAGCGGTCAGATCCGGCCATATTCATAACAGCGGTCAGATCCGGCCATATTCATATCAGCGGCCAGATCCGGCCATATTCATATCAGAAAACAGCTATTCAAAACGGGAAACTGCTAAATCCGTCAAAAAGACATCCTGGCGGGAGATATCCTGATTTACATTCAGGCAGTTTTATATGGTCATATTGCTGTGTTGCGTTTCACAATAAAGCTGCGCTTGTCCAGGATATAACCGCCGCGTTGATTTCATTATACTATCCGACCGGTCCATTCCGGCATTGTCAGCATGCCGCATGTTACCACATCCCCTCGAATAAAAAACACCGCACCGGTATCAAAAATCGTACCAGTGCGGTGATATGTGCAAATACAAAGAGAAAAGACCATACCAGCAACCACACAGGTACAGGGCCGGAAGCACCTGCACCTGCGGTCTGCGCTAATGCCGACTTATTGGTGCAAGTGCTGCATATCAGTATCTTTTATGTGGCTGATATAATGCAGCATGGTATATCCTTCCTCCACGATATCGATATTATAAATAATATCACAAAACCGTGATAATGCAATCCGCTTTATCAGGCGGATCATAGTGATGCTGCTTTGAGATTATCACTAAATTCTTCAGGATGTCATTGTGTAAGTATTCATATCCACGTTTTTCGCCTGTACAGGTAATTTACAGGCATGTACCTATTGTGCTGCTTTGCTTCCCGATCGGTACATTTCTATAACAGTTATGCTGTTTTCAATGTCATGATCTGATGGATCCTCTATTTCCGCCCTGTTCGACAACCCGCATATCCTTCTCTTTGTATCCCCGAATCTCACGACCCTGTTATTCGGACACTTGCACAATCTTTCCGGGAACTTGCCGCAAAACCAGTCAAAAAGCTCCTTATTTGATATTCTGAGTTTTTCGCCGAATTCCGTTATATTCTTTGCGCTGTTAAAGTTAATGCATAGTTTCAAATAGTCAGGTTCGGCATAAAATCCGAAAATATTCTTCCCGTTCAGCTTGTAGTCGATCTTCCATTCGAAGCCTGATGTGATGTTCCTGAGCGGCTTTACTTTATACCTTATTTTTTGCCCTCTGAACGATTCCAGGACCGAATCGATATATCCGGCATGTTCCTTTTTCATGGTCCGCTTGACATCATCGATTTCCGGCATGGTCCTGTAATAGCCCTTATAATCCAGGCGGAGGTAATTCATGTACTTATACCTGCTTTTGGGAGCATTGCAGAGGACCCGGAGACCTAAAAACATCTTTGGGTAACTCTTTGATGAGATGTGATATTTGCTCCCGGTTTTGCTTATTTGCAGTCCCATATCCAGAATCGCCTTAAAGCGATATTCGTTTTCAATATAAACATGGGATCTTTTAAAAGATTTCATTACACTGTCAAAACTCGATTTCGAAATCACAAGCTCATAATCCCCGCTGCATGCTATATCGGCTGCGGCCCCAAGTTTGTAAAAAACTTCGGGATAAAACTGTATAGCCTGCTGGAATGCATTCCGCAGCTTGCATTCTTTTGCATCTGTAACATGCTCTTTTTCGGCCGTCCTGGGCTTTTCCCTGTTTGGCAGGACATTCTGTACATATTCATCATATGGTTTTGTCGGTATGAAATATTTCGCGGGATCGCCGTACATATCCTGATATAGTGTCGTCATAAACCGGTAAAAATCGCTTTCACCTTCAATAATGCTTTCTTTATCAAAAATACCGTTTTCTATAGCCACACCTTCAAAGGGAGCGAGCATCATCATCGAGTGCCATATGGATTTTTGCGCTGCACTGCCGTGTTCTCCAACATTTCTTGCATTTGCGATATTCATATCGAACCACCTTTACTGATAGATATCAGGCCGCCTTTCCGCCGGGGTAAATGCATTATGTAAACTTGACGGTGAGGCGGCACAATAAAAAATGTGATAAGAATCACTGCCGATATAACCATATTACGATAAAACCAGTTATCAGTGTAGGGTATATAATGGCAAACTATCCGCCAGGAGATAATACATCAGGTACAAAGGTCGTCAGGATTTTATCTGCAATCTCACTTGCTGACCATCATCTTCATCAGCGGAAGTTTTCTGCCCCGGAATACTGTCGATTCAACTTCGCCAATGCGGACTGCACCCATCTTTTTATAGAATTCCTCGGCATGCGGGTCGGAATCTATCGTGAATTCATCCAGACCGATTTCCCTGGCTGTATGTATGACGCTTTCCCAAAGGATCTTTCCATATCCTTTGCCGATATAATCGGGATCTATGAATAAAAAATCCAGGCGGCCGGTTCTGCCTTCCGCGGCCAGGCAGTAAAACCCGATTATCGTTGATGAATTTTCCAGGACATAAACGTGATTTCCTTCTATTTTTTGCTCCGATATCGTCAGGTCTTCCCTGCATGCTTCAATAAAACTTTCGTCATATCCCCAGTAAGCCTTTGAACGCAGAGCGATCCTGTTCAATATTGGCCCTTCGTCTGTCCGTGCTTTTCTTATACTCATTTTATGCCCTTTATGCCCCAGTTTCCTTCCGCATGATCACAACGTTGCCCTGCTGAGTGATTTTTGTAAATCCGCACTTTTCATATACTCTTACCGGGCCAAAATAGTCGAATGGGTCATATTTATCATGCACACGGAGATATCCCCCGACTGCGAAAAATCAAAAAAATCCGCTGCGATACGGTGAGTGAGTTTTTTATCTCGATGTTCACAGCTTCCTCCGTGATCTCCCATTATATGTGTAATAATATCATAACCGCACGGCGGATCCAACCAGCGTTTAACCATTGCCTGTGAGGCGGCTTGCATGCCTGCCCGCCGTTCTGGTTGAAACGGCAAACGACCGGCTTGATACCCAAAGTGCGCGGTCACTGCTGAAAAGCCCAGAACAGTGGACATTTGCATTTATATTCTGTATATTTTAATTGATAAAATGCTGATGACAGGTGGGTATGTACAATGGCCGAAAATAAAAATATCAAAAGTAGGGCTCCGGTGAAAGCCGAGCAGGCAGGTAATGCTCATGCAGTTCTCCGCAGTGCCAGGTTTGCATCCGGAGCGCTTATGTTATGCAGGGAACTGACCCGTGACGAATTGATAAGCGAACTGTGCTTTTTACTTGAATGTATAGACTCTGAGCATCCTGATCTGTTCCGGATCACTGGTCTGTACAGCTCGGTCGGCTATAAACTGCTTAAGGCGGGCCTTAGCCTGAAGGCTTATTTTATCGATAAGATACTGCATACGGAGAACCCATTCAGTATTGCAGCGGAGGCGATGGGGGCCGCATTCCTTGCAGCAGGAAGTGATGATACGGGTCCAGCCATAATAAAAGGCTCGGCAGTATCGGCAGAACTTTGGGGGAAGACTCTGGAGGACACTGTAAAAAGCGATCTTGCCAACCTGCAGACACTGGCAGGGATACGCTCCGAATGGATCAAAGACGTCATTTTGCATCTGAGCGGAGGTGACGAGGCGATCTGGGAAGCGGTCATGAAACTACCGCCGTGGATCGGCGATAATCCAGCATGGCAACAGAAAGCATCCGGCCCTGATGGAGCCGTTGCACCGGATCGTGCAAGGAAAATCAGGGAACTGATGCTGAAAAGCGATACGTGGCCTGACTGTGCAGAAGAACTGGCTGAGTTCCACAGGAGATGCGGCAGCGGCATTTTCTCGAAGTACAGATCATTCGTATGGAGGCGTGTTCCGGCATTTGCTCCGGCAAGTGTATATAATCTTTCGGGAATTAATACGGAATACCAGGAAAGTATTAGATGTATCGACGGCAGCAGTATAACGGATACAGGTACGACCGGCAGTTTCATCGGCGTTGAATCGCCGGACCCTGTGAGGTTTTCCGACCTGATATCATATGAGCTTGAAAGAGAGGAAGTCATTCAGAATACCCTGCACTTTCTCGACGGCAGGCCTGCTAACAACATACTTTTATATGGCGACAGGGGAACCGGCAAATCGTCCACTATCAAGGCATTGGCAAACGAGTATCATGACAGGGGGCTGCGGATAATCGAAGTTCCCAAAGGCCTGCTGGCGGATTTCCCGCTGATCATCAGGCGCCTGGCCGGAAGGAGCCTGAAATTCATACTGTTTGTTGACGACCTGTCTTTTGAAGACAATGATGAAAACTTTACAGCTTTGAAGGCGATACTCGAGGGCGGCCTTGAAATCAAGCCCGACAACGTGCTCATATATGCCACCTCCAACAGGAAGCACCTGGTAAAGGAAAGATTCAGTGAAAGAGCAGGCCTGGCTTCCGCCGGCGCCGATGATGAGGTAAGGGCTGCAGATACCATACAGGAAAAGCTTTCGCTGTCGGACAGGTTCGGGATGACTGTTGTGTTTTCATCACCCGATAAGAAAACATATCTTGAAATCGTCGAAGGAATTGCTAAAAAAAGAGGCCTGGAGATCGACAGGGAGTACCTGCACAGTGAAGCGATGAAGTGGGAACTGCAATACAATGGCCGCTCGCCGAGAACAGCCAGGCAGTTCGTGGATTGGCTCGAGGCGAATATGAACAGGTAAAGTCAATGGGATGATCCTGTCAAGGGGACGGTCCTTTAACAAGAACCGTCCCCCTGACATGTCACAAGAACCGTCCCGCTGACAGGACCGTCCCCTTTGGCTTCCCCTCCAGGATAATGAAGACTTCCATTTGATAAGCAAAAACGATATCCTGTACCTTACAGCCGAGGCAGGCGAAGTCCTTGTTTTTACTATGCACAGGATTTACAGAAGCCGCGAATCGCTTAATTCCTGGAGCAAAAAACCTTTTTCAAGGCAGGGGCGTGAGAATGAGTTTGATGAGTATGATTTGAATAAAGGCATACAAAATTCACTGCTTATTGCGAGAAACGATATAAAGTACCATGCCGAGGTCAGCCTCGACCTTGGCAAGATCCCTGTTATACATGCAATGAGCAGTAAAGTAGACCAGGTCTTCCTGAACATAATACTCAATGCGTCCTGTGCCATCAGGGATAAAAAAACGGGTGAACCGGGGCTGATCAGGATCAAGACAGACATAGAGGGCAGCTTTGTACGATGCCGGATCGAAGATAACGGTACAGGCATCGACAAAAAATACATCGGCAAAGTATTCGATCCGTTTTTTACGAGGCTTTGTCTATACTGGCACATAAGGTGACAGACCTGGTGATCACCGATGTGCGGATGCCCGGAATGAACGGCTACCAGTTGCAGAAAGAAATCAGGGCAAAATATCCGTCAATTATCCGAGTGGTCCTGAGTGGTTATAGCGATGAAGATCTGGTAATCAATATCCAGAGG
>JAAZKL010000176.1 GCA_012799845.1 Clostridiaceae bacterium | reverse complement strand
TGGCCTTCACATTTGTAAATGCCGCCTTCCTGTTTTCCTCGGAAATCTGCATGAAAACTTCCTTCCTGTGTATGGATACCTCCCTTGGCGCATTGATGCCTATGCGAACCTGATCGCCCTGTATATCAAGAACAGTTATTTCGATATTTTCATTTATGATTATGGACTGATCCTTTTTCCTTGTCAGCACCAGCATTGTTTTTGTCCTCCTGTCTCCGGAGTTCTTCCAGTATATTGTGTCGCACACCGTATCTGTCCGTGTCAAGGATAAGCTGCCTGCCCTTGCGGTTTACATTATTGATAATAAGCGGTGCCTGCAGGTTCACGGTCATCTTGCTGATATCCTCCGGCACTACTACTATGCAAAATACCGAAACATCAGTCGGAGACTTGATTTCAAGTTCATCAAGAAACTCATCGCTGAGTTTGATCTCATAATCCTTGCTGATGACAAACGGATCGACTATGACGAAAGCAGGCTTTGGTTCATCCACGCCCTGTATCCATTTGAAGGGAGAGTCCTCCACATCGCTGTCTATCAATACGAATCTTCTCACTTTTTCAAAGCCCGGTATACCGTGTTTGAACTGGATGACAGAATCTTCACTTATTTCGAGATCTCCGAAATACCTGGTCTTTAGTATCATTTTGATTCCTCCATTATATATTGTCAGACGAACTTATCAAATCTGTTCGACACATACCTCATGCTGATCGAAGGATACTGTGCAACGCTGATCCGCACCTGCGCCGGGCTGTAATTCATGCGGATGTCCGGCGGGGTATATGAAGCCTGCACTCCGTTGGACGCTGACTGCGAAACACCTTCGGGATCGATCTGCACACCGCCGGTCACGGTAATTTTCGGTCTTGCTTTTGGTATGTAGTCCAGTACGAATTCACGCACCGGCCATGCATCCCGCTCAACGATATCCGGCATGGGATCCTGGGGATTCTCGACCGCAGCAATGCTGTCCCCGTCCCCTGAAATCTTTGCGGCGTATTTCAGTGCCTGCTGCATCGCCCACTGCCCTTCGTACCCGGTCAGATCGACGGGCTTCATCAGCCCCATTGACTTAAAGCATTCGTACTGGTCGATCACGACCCGTGGCAATTCCGTCCGCACATTGACCTTTGCCCGCTCGGTGCGGAACTCCAGCTTTGCCTTCCGGGTCCGGATGTCAAGGCGGGACGGCGTGGTCTGTATATTCAGTTTTACCGGGACACTGTTGATTTCCAGTCCCATAAGATCACCGTCCGTGGTTGTCCTTTCATCCATGAACCGATTTCATGGTGTGCCAAAGTTATCAAGCCGTCATACATCGATCACTTATCCATAGATCGTACCGAGATGCCGCTGATTATGGCGAAACCCGCCATTCCGTCACCTCAGGAAGTCTACCAGCGACGGCATGATTATCCTGGCCCCTCCTGCAAGCGATGCCCTGTATACGTTTTCCTCGTTTTTCAGGTTCATTATCGTCTCGGTCATGTCCACATTTTCATTCTCGCTCATAAGCCTTGTAAAGTTGGTGACGTCATTCAGCATCCTGTTCTCCGTCAGATCCAGCCTGTTTATCCTGGCGCCGACATCCGCCCTGAGCCTGAGCACATTGTCAAGGTTGTCCGAAAAACGCTGCGCCATGCTGCTGATATCGCTGTAGTTAGCATCTTCGAACGCCTGTAGGAGGTCGTTCATATCCTGTATAAGT
This sequence comes from Clostridiaceae bacterium, assembly GCA_012799845.1. GTDB lineage: Bacteria > Bacillota > Clostridia > Acetivibrionales > DTU013 > DTU013. The sequence goes on along the minus strand of JAAZKL010000176.1, from coordinate 3,500 downwards.
TTTCCCGGATTGCCGATGTCTCCAGGCGTGATATCAGCGCCGCCATTGAACATGTCGCCGCCCAGAACGTTTATGTTGATGCTGTCCGCCAACCCGATCTGGTAGAATATCTGCTCTGTATTGCTCACATCCACAAGGAAGTTGCCGTTTTCATCAAGAAGCTTCTGATCTGTCTTGAAACCTGTAAAAATATAGCGTCCCGCATATGCCGAGTTTCCAAGGTTGATCAGTTGGGTCCTGAGCTGTTCGATCTCGTTTCTCGTAGCCTGCAGATCCTCCGGGCTCTCGATGGCGTCACTGCCTACGATGAGTTCCCTGACCCTCTGGAATATGTCGCCCATATCGCTCAGCGCCGACTCGGTTATCTCCAGCCATGACCGGGCGTCCTTCAGGTTTCTCTGGTACTGCTGTATTTCCGCCACGTCAGTGCGGAGCTTCAGAGCCCTTGCGGCAACGACAGGATCATCAGAGGGTACCTGTATTTTTTTGCCGGTGGCAAGCTGTGCCTGGAACTTGTCCATCCTTGTCAGGTTATTCCCGATATACTTGATCATATTGTTGATCAACATGTTATTGGTTATCCGCATGATATGGACCTCCTGTACTCATCACACGATTCAGCCTGTAAAAAACCGGTCAGCGCTTCCGCTGACTATCATACACGCCTAAACGAACAGTTTATTGATCAGTGTTTCATATATCTCAGAGATCGTCTGTATCATCCTGGCCGCAGCATTATACGCGTGCTGGAATTTCACCAGGTTTGCCATCTCCTCGTCGATGGAGACGCCGGAATCGGAAAGCCTCCTGTTCACGATCTGGTTGACGACGATCTGCTGGTTGTCGCTGTAATTGCCGGCCTCCTGGGAATCTATGCCCAATGTTGCCACAAGGGACTTCATAAAGTCCTCCGGAGCTCCCTCCGAAAACATGTCCATGTTCCTCCTGAGGTCGAGCAGTGCGTTCAGCACATCGATGTTTCCGGCTTCTCCGGGCGCATCCGACGCGGCGATCAGATTGTAGTCATCAAGTATATCGGCACTGACAGTAAAATTCTTTGCTGTGATTTTTTCATACGCGTCATATATTTCCGCCGGAACGGCCGCTCCGTCAAGAAAATCGGCGGTCGACAGCGGCAGTCTGCTTTCGCCGGTCATTGTAAAGAAGCGGATGCCGTTTATGTCCGAGCCATAACCATATCCCGACGAGTGGCCCGTGCCGAACTCATCGGCGTCGAAAGCCCTGTCGCCATCCAGGTCGATATATCCTTCATTGAAAGCACGGGCAAAGGTCTGCACGAATTCATTCAGCTTTTTCAAATAGTAGGGTATTCCCTTGTAGTTAGGAGAAACCAGCTCGTTGTCATGATTCACGTCGCCTTCGTTGCCGTCGCGGACATCCAGGTAACCCCTCAGTTCTCCGCCTTTTACGTTGAGTTTGTTGCCGTCGGCCCACTTTACTTCGTAGAGATTGGGGATGTCCTCCCTATTGACCTTTTTATCGGCAGGCCTCTGCTCCAGCGCCAGCTTGCTGATGGTAAAGTGGTCTACAAGAGCTTTGCCGCTGATGGTGATGACAAAATGCTTGTCCTCCCTTCCATCTGGCGTGTACCCCGCGACAACTTCGTAGGCTTCTATGTTGATGATCTTCGAAAGCCTGTCCACGAGGACGGTACGCTGGTCTCTCATGTCATTGGCCGTATTGCCGCTCAGTTCGGTTATGTATATCTGCCTGTTCAGTTGCTGTATCTGTACAGCCAGCGAATTGATCTCCTCCACCTTCGTCTGTATCCTGTAGTTTATATCATATTGCAGCTCTTCAAGGTTCGTTGCCAGGTTGTTGAAAAACCTGGTCAGCGTAACGCCGCGCTGTTTCACAAGCGACCTTACGGCGGCGCTGCTCGGATCCTTTGCCAGTTCCTGCAGCGAGTCGAAGAAATCGCTCATGATCCTGGTAAACCCGCTTTCAGATGGTTCGTTGAACATGACTTCCAGGTCCTCGAGGACATTCCTTTTTATGCTCCATTCGCCATATGAAAGGTTCTCACTCCAATACTTGAAATCCAGGTATTCATCACGGATCCGTTTTACACCGGTGACTTCCGACCCTGTCCCCATCATGCCGGTGCCATCGGCAAGCGCCATTCGCCTTGAAGCCACCTGTATGGCCTGTTGCCTGGAATAGCCCGGTGTATTTATATTGTTCAGGTTGTGATTGACGATATCCAGGTTGCGCTGTGCGGTAAAAAGACCACGCACCGCCACATTCAGCCCGAAAAACGATTCACCCATACATTATCACCTGCCTGCCACACCAAGTCTGTTCACTACGGTTTCCAGCATCGAATCTATTATATTCAGTACTCTTGATGCCGCGTCATAAGCAAATTTGAATTTGAGCATATTGGACATCTCTTCATCCATGGAGACCCCCGTGATCGACGTCCGCTGCGCGTCGGCGGCATCCACCAGCCTGCTCTGGCTTTCGGCGATCCTTGCCGCATCGGAGCCGTTGTTTCCTATGGTGAGTATGATATGCTGGTAATAATCATCCAGGCTGACCAGCCCCATCTTATCCATGATCATCGCTTTGTTCCTGAGATTCGCGATTTCCAGCGCTATGGCGTTGTCCCCCGGCTCGCCTGTTTTCGAAGCCGCGATGACCGACAAGTCCGCAAGTGCGGGATTAAGCTGGATATTGCCCATCTCCAGGGGCTTTGCCGGGTTGATAACTACAAACAGATCCCCGCCGCTTTCCGGAGGATCCTTTATATTCATACCGCTCCTGTGCAGGTAGTTGATTTCTCTCAGCATGACGCTTACAAGCGCGTTGAGACGCATTTTTACATCTGAAACGATATTAAGCGAATCCCCGACCAGCGAGTAATTTGCCGAAACATCCATATTGGTGTCATACGCCATTCCGTTTACAAGCGAGATAAATGAAGGATCGGCAACGTCCGCTGAAAAATCGGCAAGGCTGTATGTCATCCCGTCAAGGCTGCCGGTCAGCGCAGACCAGTCCGACGGGGTGCTTGTTATTACAGATGCATCCATTCCAAGTGCCTCAAGCTCATCCTTCAAATCATCCATCTGGTCTTCCGCCAGTGAACCGTTGGTTATGAAGAAAGCGTATTTATTCGCATCATTGCGAAGACCGGAGGTATTATGTACAGTTGCCGCAAAATCGGCTGCCGAAGCAGCATCCTCAATAATGATATTGACGTCCAGGCCTCTTTTCATAAGTTCGGCCTCATATGCCGCAGCCCTTGCATTTGCATCAGCCGCGCTCATCGTACTCGTATCGACATAGAACACCACGTCCGCCCTGGTGTTCGGCGTCCCGTTTTCATAGCTGCCGATCGCTCCCGAAACCTCGCCCCTGGACTCCATGAGGCCTTTCAGTATGCCTCCCCTTACAGGGATCTCAATATTAGTGCCGGCCAGCTTGGGTACATAGAAGTTATCCCCGGGTTTCCTCTCTGCCGCGTAAAGGTCGGT
>JAAZKL010000022.1 GCA_012799845.1 Clostridiaceae bacterium | reverse complement strand
TGCTCGAAGGAAGCATAATGTGAGCCAGTCCGGCAATTTTCCTGGTCGGGTCGTAAAGAGCCACGCCCACACATGAACCCAGACCGAGTGTCGTTATGACACAAGGGTGCACAGACGACTGTAAATCAGCCATTCCTACCTTTATGATCTTCTCCATTCAAAAACTAACTCCCAATGCATTCATTAGCACGCTGTAAGTATCTACATCAGGTATCAGGAAGAAATCCCCGACAACCCTTTTGTCACCTTCTGTAAATTCAGTTTCAATGTATAGTACGCTGTCGCCTACCTTGCCAAACTCTATCGCCGGCACGCTCAGTATCGCTCCGGCCATGTCGATCGCCAGGTCGGGCACTGACGGCTGGATATTAAGATTCGTCAGCGAAGACAGCGACGAAAGGTATGATCCTGCCAGTATGTTGCCTATTTCCTTCAGCGCTGATATCTCCATCTCGTCGAACATGTAACAGGAAATGTCGTCAGCTCCCTCCGCCGGTTTTCCCATCAGCATATTTACCAGCAGGACTGCCGCCTGCTGTTTGAGTACGAACAAAATGTTGCCTGTCAGATCGCCCTCGACCTTGAGCATTATGCCTACCACAGGCAGTTCCGCTCCGCCGAGAGTCTCACTGACATCCCTGAAATCCATTACTTTGACCCTGGGCACATCCATGTCAATTTTTCTGTTCAATAACTTGGCCAGTGCTGTTGCTGCGTTCCCAGCACCTATGTTCCCTATTTCCCTGAGTACATCGATATGAATGCTGTTGAGATCATCTATATTCCTAACCATGGCACATTCTCCCGTTCAGACGACGCCTGCGCACCTACGAGGCATCCTCTTCCAATATCACGATTTTCTCCAGATCCAGAAGCGTTATGATCCTGCCGTTCAGTTTTCCTACACCCTTCAGGTAATCGAGGGCCTGTTCGCCTGCAATGTTCGATACGCTTTCCGTCGTTTCGTCGTCCAGTTCCACGACCTCGGCGACAGAGTCCACGATCAGCCCTATGGACAGATCATCCAGCTTTACGATGATTATCCTGGTTTCCTCATCGTATACGTTATCAGCAAGGCCGAATTTCAAACGGAGGCTCAATACCGGTATGATCTCGCCTCTGAGGTTTATCACTCCCTTTAGGAATACCGGTTGCTTAGGCACCCTGGTGATATCCATGTCCTTTTCGATTATTGTCGATATTTTACTGATCTCTATGCCGAATTCATCGTCTTCAAGCCTGAAAACCAGGTATTTTTTTGCTTCACTGATGTTTTGATCCGCCATATCCGAACCCCCTCTATAAAATCTGCTGCCGATGCACGCTTAATTTGCCAGAGCATTTACATCAAGTATCAGCGCAACGTTGCCGTCGCCAAGAATGGTGGCGCTCGTGATCACTTTTGTTCCTGACAGGTATCTTCCCAGGGACTTCTGGACTATTTCCTGCTGCCCGATGATTTTGTCCACGATAAATCCTGTAAGCCGTTCACCCTTCTTTACAATGACAAGAGTCATGACCTTCTGTTCGGCAATGCTCTCACCGGGTACGTCAAGAACTTCCCTCAGTCTCAGTATCGGGATCACGGAATTCCTGTATGTTATGACTTCCTGCTTCTGTACCGTCTTTATTTCCCCGGGCGTTATATTTATTATTTTATGTACTGAGCTGAGCTGGATGGCATACTTCTCTTCACCTACCATGACGAGCAGCGCCTGTATGATGGCAAGTGTGAGCGGCAGCCTGATAAAGAACCTGCTGCCCTTTCCAAGCTCCGTTTCCACCTCTACGGTACCGCCCAGGGCTTCTATCTTGGTCTTTACAACATCCAGACCTACGCCTCTTCCGGAGAGGTCCGTTATTTTGTCAGCGGTACTGAAGCTTGGCTTGAACAGGTAATCTATGATATCCTTCTTTGACAGGTTTGCCGCCATATCTCTCGACAGAAGGCCGCGATCGACGATCTTCTGCCTGACCTTATCGACATTGATGCCCTGCCCGTCATCTCCAACCTCTATGACCACATTATTCCCGTCCTGGTAAGCCTTCAGTTCTATCTTCCCGCACTCCGGCTTGCCGAGTCTCTTCCTCAGCTCCCTGGGTTCGATCCCATGGTCGCAGGAGTTCCTCAGCAGATGGATCAGAGGATCGCCGATCTCGTCTATGACAGTCCTGTCAAGCTCGGTATCGACACCCGACATCTCGAGTTCAACTTCCTTGCCCAGTTCCCTGGACACATCCCTGATCATTCTCGGGAAGCGGTTGAACACTGTTTCGACAGGCACCATCCTAACCTTCATCACCGCATCGTGGAGATTCGTGGTTATCCTTTCAAGGTACTCGATCGCCTCGACATACTGCTGTGTCCTTTCTATACCCTGGAGGTCTTCGAGACGTGTCTTCTGGATTATAAGCTCGCTTACGAGGTTCAGCAGGACATCGAGCCTGTCGATATCGACTCTCACCGTTTTGCCGGTCTTTGTCTTCTTGGACGCGGAATCGGTCTTGTTCTGTCCCTGTGCCACAACCTGCTTGAGGTCCGCAAGTGCCTGCATCTGTTCGGCAACCCCGGTTTCTTCCGCCTGTATCCCGGGTGCAGCTTCGTTCTTTTCCTTTATCATCTTCATGATGACTTCATCGACCTCTGCGATAGAATTGAGGTCTTTTTTGATCGCTTCTTCATCTGCCTTGGTAAGTACGATCACCGTAAACTCAAAGTCGAACTTCTCATCCTCGATGTCCTGGACATTCGGCACGGATTTGATTATCTCCGAATGCCTCTCAAGGGTCTTGAATATTATGAAGGCCCTTGCAGACTTCAGGAGACAGCCCTTGTTGAGCCTGACAGTGATCTGATATGCATTGTTTCCAAGATCCGCGGCCTTGTTGATGATATTGGTTTCATACTGATCCAGTACAAGATCGCTGGTGATCCCGGAATCTCCTTTCGCATCGGGTGGAGCAACTGCTTTTGCCTGTTCGGGAGCTTTTGCGCCGTCTGCCTTCTTATTCGCAAGCAGACCGGATAGGATGTCCGACAGTTCCTTGCTGTCCTGGCTTCCTTCGTTGCCCGTCTCGACGATGTTGGCCGTGTAGCCTTCCAAAGCGTCGAGGCATTTGAAAAGAATGTCCACAAGGTCGGCGGTTATTTCTATTTCATCATTTCTCAGGGCGTGTAATACGTTCTCCATATCATGGGTCAATTTGGACATCTTGTTGAAGCCCATCGTTCCGGCCATTCCCTTGATCGTGTGCGCCACTCTGAAAATCTCGTTGAGCGTCGGGCGGTCGCCTGGGTTCTTCTCAAGCTGCAGAAGACTCTGATTCAGGCTCTGCAGATGTTCTTTGCTCTCCTCGATAAATATCTCCAGATATTGACTCATGTCCATTATTGCTCCACCCCCAAATATTTGACTATCATACCTGCGATTTCTTTCAGCGGAACCACTGCATCCACCAGGCCGGTGTTCACCACCGCCCTGGGCATACCATATACAACACAGGACATCTCATCCTGGCATATGATGACACCTTTATTCTGTTCTTTGATGCTTATCGCTCCTTCTTTCCCGTCGTTCCCCATTCCTGTCATTATGACCGCTATCACGTTGGGGAACCCGGATTTGGCAATCGATTTCATCAACACATTTACCGATGGCCTGTGGCCTCTCACAGGATCATCCTTTGTCAGCCTTATCCTCATGCTGTCGTTCTGGTCCCTGACCACTTCCATGTGGAAGTCGCCGGGAGCGAGATATACATGTCCGGGGCTGATGATCTCATTGTCGTCGCCTTCCTTCACTGTCATCCCGCTAAGGGAATCGAGCCTCTCAGCCAACGACCTGGTGAACCCGGGCGGCATATGCTGTACGATAAGCACGGCAGCCGGTATATCTTCAGGGATGTACGGTATGACTTCCTGCAATGCCCTGGGTCCTCCGGTCGAAGTGCCGATGGCGATCAATGCCTTCAGTTCCCTGCTCCTTTGCCTTTGCTCCGGCCCGGTCTGCACCTGAAAAGCCTTTTGAGGGATAGCCTGCTTCTTTTTGCTGAAGCTGTAGGCCATCCTGATCTTCTTGATTATCTCCGCCTTTTTCTGCTCCCCCGATATATCAAATATATTGGTCGGCTTTGTTATAAAATCGATGGCGCCTGACTCCAACGCTTCTATCGTAGCCTTTCCGCCTTCAGTTGTCAAACTGCTCAGCATTATCACAGGAGCTTCCGTTATCTTCTGCAATTCCCTGAGACAAGTCAGTCCGTCCATCGAAGGCATGTTCAGATCGAGAGTTATTACGTCAGGATTGATCTCCCGCGCCATATCAAGCGCTTCCAGTCCATTTTTTGCCGCTCCGGCCACTTTGATGTCGTGTGCGCTTTCAAGTATATCTCTTATTACTTTCCTCATGAAGGCCGAATCATCTATAACAAGTACGTCTATCGATTTCGCCATCGCCTGTTCCAATCCTTTTCTCAGTAATTTGCGCTGTTCACTGAATATGTATCGTATTACTGCTTCCCTGTCCTTTTCTTCTATATCCGCATAATTCCATTCAAATCTCCTGCAGCATGTCTATGTTTTCATAAAACCGACGAGCCTGTTGAAAAAAGCCCTGATACCATAGTTTTGCTGTGTTTCGTCAGCATTTTCAGTGCTCATGAGCTTCGCCGACATTTCCTTCACATTCCTTGCGGCCTGGCTCCTTGGATAAAGTATCATAAAAGGCTGCTGCTGCTTTACCGCCCTGGTGACCGCATCATCATTTATTATGTATCCCGCCGGCTCCAGTTTGAGTCCAAGGAACCTGTCAGCCACAAGCACGAGCTTGTTCAGTACATCATTGGCCTCCATGCTGTTCTCCGCCCTGTTGACCACCAGTCTTATCCTTTTCGTCCTGTCCCGGTTGGACACCATCTTTATCAAAGCATATGCATCTGTTATCGATGTCGGCTCAGGCGTCGTCACCAGCAGGACCTCATCGGCAGCCATTATGAAACTCATCACATTGTCGGAAAGGCCGGCGCCTGTATCCACGATGATGATATCAGCCAGCTTGTCCAGCAGTGCCATGTTGTCTATGAATCTGGCTATCTGCTGCCTGTCCAGCTTCAGCAGATCCTCCACCCCCGAACCGCCGGAGATGAACCTGGTATTCCTTGGCCCGTCAGTCAGTATCTCAAGTATGTTTTTCCTGTTCCTCACAACATCCAGCAACGTATGCTGCGGCACTATCCCGAACAAAACGTCGATATTTGCAAGACCAAAGTCCGCATCGAGTATCACGACTCTGTATCCCTGTTCACTCAACGCTATGGCCAGATTGACAGTAACATTGGTCTTCCCGACTCCGCCCTTGCCGCTGGTAACGGTGAGGACCCTGGCCGATCTTTTAACCGGCGGTTCAGGCATGGCCATCCTGCTTCCCAACTGCTTTGCCTTTAGTTCTTCTATTACCTGCCTGAGTTTTTCAGCCTGATCCATCATCCGGTGCAGCTCCCCATAAGATTCTTCGTTATCTTTTCTATGTTCGCCGTTTCAATATCATCAGGCACGCTTTGTCCGGTCGTAATATATGAAAGGCTTTTCCCTGTCATATATCTGACGTTGAGTATGATGCCAAGCACCGGGGTCTCGTCGGTTTTTGTGAACAGCAGCTTGTAATCTTTCAAAAAGCTGTAACTGTTCAGTATCTCCCTGCAGTTCCTCAAACTCGTCGTGGCGCTGAGGACCAGGTATACTTCATCGGCTCCGGAGGCAGTTATCAGCGCCTTGAGTTCTTCAAACTGCGCTTTGTTCTTGTGGCTTCTGCCAGCTGTATCAATAAGTATCAAATCCTTATCCGAATGTGAGTTCACCGCCTCCTTCATCTCAGCCGGTGTATAAACCACCGATACCGGTATCCCCAGTATCTCCGCATAAGTCTTGAGCTGTTCCACGGCTGCGATCCTGTATGTATCCGCAGTTATCAGCCCTACAGTCTTTTTCCTGTTCAGCAGGTAATTCGCGGCTATTTTGGCCAGGGTGGTCGTCTTGCCCACCCCGGTGGGACCGACGAATATGACAGTCACCGGTCTGCCGTTATTGCTGTCGCGTATAGTCTCAGGCTTGCCAAGCAGGCCTGTTATGATGCCAGACAGATGCGCCGCCATGTCATTGACGCCGGAAGACGTGTTCAGCCTTGTTGCTGCTGCATTTACAATCTTTCTTGCGATTTCCGGATCCACTTCGTTCTTTACAAGGTTGCTGTAAAAGACCTCTGTGACACTGTCTTTCCGGATCTTCTGTTCATCTCCCGCTATCCTGCCCGCAGGCTTTTCTTCATCCATGACCTGCGCACAGAGTTTGCGGAGGACCTCTTCTATGCTTGTTATTTTATTCTCCAGATTTGCTATTTTTCCCTCCTTTTCGTCCGAAATTGATGCATGATTCGACACGGAGGACTGGTTCGATCCAGAGTATTCGAACTGAGCGTTTTTCTGCCCGTTGCCGGCCTCCGACACTTTTCCGGTGTTCCCGCTGTAGTAGCCGGGCGGATTGTATTCGTCAACGGCAGCCAGCACTTCGGTCATTGGCTTGGAAAACAGCCCCAGCAGGCCTTTTTTCCTGACTTTCCTCGTATTCAGGATAAGCGCTTCGCTGCCCAGATCCATTTTTACTTTGAGAATGGCTTCCTGTGTGTTTTTTGCCATATAGCGGCGTATTTTCATAGCTTCCTCACTTGTTTGCAGTACTTGCATTCTTACAATATTTTATCATAAAACAGTCTGTTTTACCATTTAAGTCTTTATCCGACACGATTCGGGACTATATGCTCACAACTCCCGCCGACTGGATCTCCAGTTCGGGATCCAGTTCATTATAGGACAACACCACGATCCCGGGTATCGCCTGGTCCGCCAGTTTCCTGAAATAAAGCCTCACTACCGGTGAAGCCAGGACTATGGGCTGCTTTCCGAGCTGCACCAGCTTATGTACCTGTCTTGACAGGCTCCCGAGTATTTGATTCGTGACTCCGGGTTCAAGTGTCAGGTATGTACCTGTCTCCGTTTTTTGCAGCGAATCCAGCATCAGCTGTTCCAGCTTCGGATCCAGCGTGATGACGCTGGTATTCTGATCGGAGAAGAATCTCCTCGAAATCGCTCTGCCCAGCCGCTGGCGTACATATTCGGTAAGCATGTCGGTATCATTGGTCACAGGCGCATAATCCGCCAGCGCTTCCAGTATCGTCACCATATCCCTTATGGACACGCCCTCTTTCAGCAGGTT
>JAAZKL010000175.1 GCA_012799845.1 Clostridiaceae bacterium | reverse complement strand
GTTTTCCGGATCGATTCCGGATGGACTGCCTTTATTTGTTCATTGCCTCTTCGATGGCTACTGCCACCGAGACAGTAGCTCCGACCATCGGGTTGTTGCCCATGCCGATGAGTCCCATCATCTCAACGTGTGCAGGAACTGAAGATGATCCTGCGAACTGGGCGTCGGAATGCATCCTGCCCATGGTGTCGGTCATGCCGTAGGAAGCGGGTCCTGGCGCCATATTGTCCGGATGCAGCGTCCTGCCTGTGCCGCCGCCGGCAGCAACTGAGAAGTACTTCCTGCCTGCTTCTACACATTCCTTCTTGTAGGTGCCTGCCACAGGATGCTGGAACCTTGTGGGGTTGGTGGAGTTGCCGGTGATGGAGACGTCCACCTTTTCGTGGTGCATTATCGCGACGCCTTCCCGTACGTCATCTGCGCCATAGCATTTTACTTTGGACCTCTCACCCTTTGAATAGGGAGTCTCTTTCACTATTTCAAGCTTTCCTGTGTAATAGTCGAATTTTGTCTCTACATGTGTGAAGCCGTTGATTCTCGAGATTATCTGGGCGGCATCTTTTCCAAGGCCGTTGAGTATTACCCTCAGGGGCTCCTTTCTTACCTTGTTGGCTGATCTTGCGATGCCTATTGCACCCTCTGCGGCTGCAAAGGATTCGTGGCCCGCCAGGAATGCGAAGCACCTGGTTTCCTCGCGCAACAGCATGGCCCCAAGCCTTCCGTGTCCCAGGCCGACTTTCCTGTCGTCAGCGACCGAGCCCGGGATGCAGAATGACTGCAGTCCTTCACCTATTGCTTCTGCAGCATCGGCAGCCTTTTTGCATCCTTTTTTTATGGCTATGGCAGCACCGACAGTGTAAGCCCAGCAGGCATTTTCAAAGCAGATCGGCTGTATCCCTTTAACGATGCCGGCTGCGTCGACACCTTTTTCGTCACATATCTTTTTGGCTTCTTCTATCGAAGCTATACCGTACCTGTTCAATACGGCATTTATCTGATCTATCCTTCTTTCATAACTTTCGAACAATGCCATATTCCTGACCCTCCCCTGATTATTCTTCTCTCGGATCGATGATTTTTACCGCTTCATCAAACCTGCCGTACTTGCTTGTTGCCTTCCTGATCGCTTCATTGGCGTCCGTGCCCTTTCTGACCATCTCCATCATCCTGCCGAGATGCACGAACTCATATCCAATGATTTCGCTGTTTTCATCAAGCGCGAGACGTGTCACATAGCCTTCAGCCATTTCGAGGTACCTTGGACCTTTGGCCAGGGTTCCGTACATGGTTCCGACCTGGCTCCTGAGACCTTTCCCAAGATCCTCGAGGCCTGCACCGACAGGAAGTCCTCCTTCCGAGAAAGCAGTCTGGCTCCTGCCGTAAACTATCTGGAGGAGCAGTTCCCTCATTGCCGTATTGATGGCATCGCAGACCAGGTCTGTGTTCAATGCTTCAAGAATGGTTTTGCCCGGGAGTATCTCAGCGGCCATCGCGGCTGAATGCGTCATACCGGAACAGCCGATCGTCTCTACCAGTGCTTCCTGTATTACCCCGTCCTTGACATTCAGCGTGAGCTTGCAGGTACCCTGCTGGGGTGCGCACCAGCCCACTCCGTGCGTAAGGCCTGAAATGTCCTTGATCTCTTTGGCCTGTACCCATTTCCCTTCCTCAGGGATCGGCGCCGGACCATGGTTCGGTCCTTTTGCCACACACGTCATTTTTTCAACCTCATGTGAATAAATCATTCTATGACCCCTTTCGTATTTGGTTTTGTTCGTTATTCAACAGCCGGACATCCGGTACCGCAGCAACCTAATTCACTCGTGCTGAAAAAGCCGGAATTTAATGCCGCGACGGTCAGGATATCCAACGCCGGGTTTTCCGTAACTGCCTGCTTTTTCAGCCGTTTATGTGAAAAGCATGGCAGACATGCCAAGTTTTATTTTACTACATAATTGAAAGAATGTATATGTTAATTTTTTATCACATTTGCGATAGATCCTCTTCCGGCAGACATGCCCTTCGGATGAGAAAACCCACAAGCAGGAAAATTTCATGGAATAGTAGTATAATGATAGTGAATGTCCTCAGAGCCGGGATATGTGTTTGCAGTGCCCAAGAGAAAGTACCTGTAAAACAGATATGGATGCGCGAATGGACATAACATCAAGTATATAGCGGGGAGATCAGCAGGATGAGTCATCGGATACACAGCCATGACTGCATTGATAGTTCGGCTGGATTCATAACAGACTATGATCTTCATTTATTCAATGAAGGCAGCCACCACAAAATTTTCGAGAAGCTCGGCGCACATCCCTTGACGGTAAACGGCCGGGCCGGTACCCATTTTGCAGTCTGGGCGCCTAATGCAAAAGGCGTCAGCCTGGTCTGCAACTACAACCACTGGGACGGCAGCGCTCATCCGCTTAAGCCTTTGGGAAGCTCGGGGGTGTGGGCCGCATTCATCCCCGATATCCAACCGGGTGAAGTATATAAGTATGAAATAAGGACACAATCAGACGAGATCATCCTTAAGGCGGACCCCTGCGCTTTTTACAGTGAGCTCCGGCCGGGCACTGCTTCGATAGTCTACGAACTGGATAAATACGAATGGCATGATGAGGAGTGGATAAGAAACAGGGATGCCGGAAGCACTTTCGACAAACCGGTGTCCATATATGAGGTGCACCTCGGGTCTTGGGCACGCGCCGACGGCAACCGCTTCCTGACATACAGGGAACTTTCCGACAGGCTGGTGTCATATGTGAAAGACATGGGCTATACCCATATAGAACTGCTGCCGGTATCCGAGCATCCCCTGGACGATTCGTGGGGTTACCAGGTCACCGGTTATTATTCTGTCAACAGCCGCTATGGACGGTCGGAGGATTTCATGTACCTGGTCGACCGTTGCCACTGTAGCGGGATCGGCGTGATCATTGACTGGGTGCCTGCCCATTTCCCGAAAGACGCCCACGGGCTAGCCAGGTTCGACGGCACGGCACTGTATGAGCACCTGGATCCGCGCCAGGGCGAACATCCCGACTGGGGCACTTACATATTCAACTATGCCCGCAACGAGGTCAGAAGCTTCCTTATTTCAAACGCGGTGTTCTGGCTTGACAAATACCATATCGACGGTATCAGGGTGGATGCTGTCGCGTCCATACTTTACCTGGATTATGGCAAAGAAGAAGGCGAATGGATCCCCAACGAATACGGAGGGAACCAGAATATCGCCGCCGTTGAGTTTCTGAAACAGCTCAATTCGGCAGTGTTCAGATATTACCCGGGGATAATGATGATCGCAGAGGAGTCCACCTCATGGCCGATGATCACAAAACCGCCATATACAGGCGGCCTGGGGTTTTCATATAAGTGGAACATGGGCTGGATGAACGATTACCTGAGATATGTGAGTATAGATCCGGTCTACAGGAAATACCACCACGAACTTCTTACGTTCTCCATCATGTACGCAATGAGCGAGAATTTTATGCTGGTACTGTCCCACGATGAAGTGGTACACGGCAAACGCTCGATGATCGGCAAGATGCCCGGCGATTACCGGCAGAAGTTTGCGGGATTGAGAGTGGCCTACGGGTACATGTTCGGCCACCCTGGGAAAAAACTGATGTTCATGGGAAATGAGTTCGGCCAGTTTATCGAGTGGAATTTCAGGCAGAGCCTTGACTGGCACCTGCTGGATTATGAAATGCACCGCAAGCTCAGGGACTATGTGCGTGATCTGAATAAGCTGTACAGGTCTGAAAGGGCAATGCACGAGGTGGATTTCAGCTATGACGGATTCGAATGGATCAACTGCGATGACCGTGACAACAGCATTGTGTCTTTCCTCCGCAAAGGCTCAAGGCCTGAGGATACGCTGGTGTTCGTGTGCAATTTCACGCCCGTCGTCCGCAGCAGCTACAGGATCGGCGTTCCGTTCGACGCATATTACAGTGAGATCCTGAACAGCGACTCGGAGATATACGGCGGCAGCAACGCAGGCAATTTCGGCGGCGTCCGGGCAAATGCGGAAGGACACGACCGGCAGCCTTATTCGATAGATATATGCGTACCGCCATTGGCCGCCGTGATATTCAAGCCAGTATCTTCTCCAGCTTCTCGAAACTTTCGCGAGTCATGAGGGCATCCCTGTCAGTTCCCATGAACTTCACGATATAGGTCCATCGCCCGTATGGATATATCTTGTCGATATAGTCGATGTTTATTATGTATGACTTGTGGCACCTTAAAAATATGCTGCCGTCCAGCTTCTGTTCGATGTCGCCCAGGCTGTCCGATGTGACGAACCTCGCCCGGGACGTATAGATAGCCGTAGCCCCGTCCTCCCTCTGTATCAGGATTATATCCCTGGTATCGACAATGCTTATGCCTTCCTTGTTCCTGATGATCAGCTTTTGGGGAGCGTTGGCCGGCCTGCCCGCCCGATTCTCATATGCGTCCTGTTTGCTCACGGATGTGTCCCGTTTGCCCGTGGACGTGTCCTGTTTGCTCCCGGACGTGCCCTGTCTAAACCTGCCGGTGACCTTTATCCTGTCCAGCGTCTGCTCCAGCCTCTGCATCCTGAAAGGCTTGACAAGATAGTCAAAGGCATATACCTCAAAAGCTTCAGGCATATATCCTTCATGCGCTGTCGCAAAAATAATGACCGTCCTGGGGTCGATGTCTGCGATTTTTTTTGCACAATTGACTCCCGACATGACAGGCATCTCAACATCAAGAAACACCACATCGGGACGGATGGATTCAAAAATGCGGAGGGCGGCACCGCCGTCCTCCGCTTCACCTGCTACGGTGAAACCGGCAGATCTTTCAACAGCCTTTTTTAATACGAGCCGCATACCTTCATCGTCATCGGCTATCAGGACTTTTATGCTCAAAATCCGCCACCGCCTCTTCTGAAACATTTTGGCCTTCCGAGCACTTCCAACATGATCAATCCCCTGAGCAGGTCATCTTCTGAAAAGAGAAGTTCCAGGCTTCCGGCATATTGGGAGGCCGTTTTGCTCTGAGTATTGCCATGCCTGGTCCTGCTGCCTTTTCCAGATGTACCCTGAGCCGTATCCTGACTGGTCCTGGCTCTGTTGCCTGCTGTAACTCCATGCCCTGGGTTACCTGTCAGGGAAGAGCCGGGTTGTGTATGTCCATAAGTACGCATGGCTGATCCTGCATCCCTGGCTTCAGCAGTACCCGGTCTCCGGATCCGGGCATCGGCTCGCTGCATCCGGACCCTGGTCGATCCCCGCAACATACTTGGGTCCGGCGACAGGCCAAACTTTTGGGCAGCATTGAGTGCAAATGGGTTTTGGAATCCTTTTTTCATATCGATTACCCTTCTATTGCTTATTTGCCTGTTTTTCTATCTGCATTATCTTCAGGTTTGCTGATTTTTGAGATCGATTCTCTCATGCGCGTGTCGGATATCAGGTTCTGCAGGTTGTAGTAATCCATGGCTCCCAGTTTCCCGCTGTTGAGCGCATTTGCCATAGCCTTCGGCACTTCAGCTTCAGCTTCCACGACTCTCGCCCGCATCTCCTGCACCAGCGCCTTCATTTCCTGTTCCTTCGCGACTGCCATTGCGCGTCTTTCCTCTGCCTTGGCCTGGGCAATGTTCTTGTCTGCTTCCGCTTGGGACGTCTGCAACTGGGCGCCTATATTCCTGCCCACATCCACATCCGCTATATCGATGGAAAGTATCTCGAACGCAGTGCCCGAATCAAGGCCTTTATTAAGCACTGTCTGGGATATCAGGTCAGGATTTTCAAGAACATCCTTGTGTAATTCGGAACTGCCGACGGTGGTGACGATGCCCTCTCCTACCCTGGCTATGATAGTGGCTTCGCCTGCGCCTCCTATAAGTCTTTCGAGGTTTGCCCTGACCGTGACGCGCGCTTTGACGAGCAATTCGATGCCATCCTTGGCCACGGCTGATATGTTGGGTGTTTCGATCACCTTGGGGTTAACGCTCATTTTCACTGCTTCCAGCACATCCCTGCCTGCCAGGTCGATGGCGGCAGCCCTGGCGAATTGAAGATCCATGTTGGCCCTGTGAGCAGCGATCAGGGCATTTACGACCTTATCCACATTTCCGCCTGCCAGGTAGTGCGCCTCAAGTTGGTTTACGCTTAAGTCGAGGCCTGCTTTCCTCGCCTTGATCAGCGGCAGTATGATCCTGTTGGGAACGACCCTTCTGAGCCTCATCCCTATAAGTGTAAATATGCCTACCCTGACACCGGCTGCAAACGCCGATATCCACAGGCCTACAGGGATCATGTTAAAGAAGAGGACCAGAAAAATTATAACTGCTACTATGATTCCTATGGGTGCTAAGAATTCCAAAAAAATCGACTCCTTTCATTCTATAATTGCCGGCTTGTCATCGGCATGTCAGTTAAGTCAGCATGCATGGATCTTTTTCTGTTCAACCTTTATACGTCACGACGCCGGCCTTTGTTTCACAACGATCCTGTTTCCCTCGATTTTGTCAACATATACCGTGGTACCTTTTGGTATATATTCTCCCTCAGAAACCACGTCCAGTCTGACTCCATTGAAATCCGCCGATCCTGACGGTCTCAGCACCGTCAGTGTCTTGCCCTCGCTTCCTACAAGATAGCTGAGATCGTCAAATGCCGAGAACTTAACATCGTCATCAACGGTGCTGTCCAGGACGATATGCTTCCCAAGGCGGCCCTTCGACGCCGACTGGAGCACCAGCGCGAGAGCGGCCCCAAGTACTGCAAGTACGACAGCGATCATTATGAGTGCCTGGAGCACTGTTTTGGAATAGAGTATAATTCCTGCTGCCAGCAGTATCACTCCTATGATGCCCGGCGCACCGAAACCGGGCTGCAACATCTCTATTATGATAAAAATGATCCCGGCAGCTATACACAGCAGCGGTATCCAGTTGTAACCCGAAAAAATCTCAGCAAATTCCATATTGACACCTCCCGTTCAAATCCTCGTTTTCTGCTTCCTGATCATTATCACATGTCTTAGCAATTATACTTTAGTACAAATCCCTCACGGTTTGGATAGATAATCTCTGAAAAATACATTTTGGCTGCTGAATTGTCACATATCCGTATCAATTCTCAACGCTGACCTGCTGTCTCGGTATCCGTCCGGCAAAAACGGTCCTGTCCCCCTCTCTTGCAGTCCCGATGGTTCCTCCGTGCTCCTCGACGATCCTTTTGGTTATGGCAAGGCCCATCCCTTCTCCCCTGTCTCCCTTTGTAGTGAACCCCGCCTCGAATATCCTGCCGGCCAGTTCGCCGGGTATCGGGCAGCCGCTGTTCATCACCCTGAAATAATGGTGCCACAGGTCCTCATACAGTTCGATCCTGATGAATTTCTCACTGTCCGATTCCAGGACCGCATATATGGCATTGTCGATGAGGTTTCCGAGAACCCTGCAAAACTCCCAGGACGATATCGCCAGATCCTTCAACTGAGTTCTCACATCAAGTTCCATGGTGATGCCCTGTTTCTCGCATGCCATCAGTTTTGCCTGGAGAAGCGCATTGACGGCGGCGACGGAAGTCTTCATTATCCTGCTTACGCGCTTGATATCGTCGTATACCTTTTCTATGTATTCGGCCGCAGCTTTGTACTCGTCCATTTCGATCAGCGAATGGACTACCTGCAGATGGTTCATGAAATCATGCCTCTGGGCGCGCAGTGTGGCATTGAGCTTTTCCAGCCTCGCCAGTGTGTCTTCAAGCAGCCTGAATTCATGCCCGGTGCGGATCAGGCCGCCCCTGCTCCTGAAAACGATGATGCTGTCTATAACCACGGCTGCAGCAGTAACGGCAAGAAGGATCATGCTCAGGGGATTCGAAAGCAGCTCCGCGCCTTCATCCGTGTCGATTAGATACAATAAAACCACACCGATCAGAGCAACCTGTACAAGGTTGATCAGGATTATCAAAAGTGCGGTTTTCCCGGGATCAAACCTCTTCTTCACAGAACTGCCACCCTTCAGTGATTTTCCATATTTAGTATATCACAAAAAAGCTCAAGACACGACACACAGAAACATTTTGATAAACACCATACCGGCCTGTGTCCGAGTGACGTACCTTGCATCTTTTTCACCATTCCCGGAAATTAAAAAAACCTCACTGTGTGAGGCTCATTTCTCTGTTTGGAATTGTTGAAACAGGAGGCCGAAGAATAATCTTGCGTCCTCCTGCTTCAGATGGTGACCCATAGGGGACTCGAACCCCTGTTACCGCCGTGAAAGGGCGGTGTCTTAACCGCTTGACCAATGGGCCGCGTCAATCATGTACATGATATGGCACGCACATGATGTGTGGTAGCGGCGGTCGGAATTGAACCAACGACACTGCGGGTATGAACCGCATGCTCTAGCCAACTGAGCTACGCCGCCATGTCTCCCGGCCGGCCTGCCGCAGATGCAAACCGTCCTGCCGGCATGCCTGCGACCTGCAAACGCTGATCTGCCTTGCTTTTGGCACCGGTGATCATGCACCGCCCGGCCGCGCTTTACTATTGTAGCAGATAAAGCAACATAAAGTCAATAGCAAAGTTTAAGCCTTTATTTACATATAGCAGAAACTTTTGTGTACCTTTGGATGTGTACGAATAAACAGCGCATCATGACTCATAATATTTTACCGAAATCACTATGTAACGGAGGTCCCATATGACTGACAGGCAGGAGATTTTCGAAAGGATCAACGAACTGGCGAAGAATATCGATGAGGATCATGAGTTCACCAGCATCGAAGAGATCGAAGAATTCCTTGATGATGTGGAGAATCAGCAGTATAAAGAATATGATGAAATCGAAAAGCTCTATAATGAACTGATGGAGCTCTCCTTCTACGAAGATGAAGACCTGTGATATAAACCCCGGATAAAGGACCAGGATAAAGGTTTAACCGTAAAAATGAAGCGGCCAAGGCGTTTCACGGAGTATTCCGCCTCTTCAGCCTTTCGTCGCGCCTCTTCAGGGCATCCTCATACTCCTGTTTTTCCTCATCGGTTTCGGGGCACAGACCGCACACTTCCACAGGCCTGCCGTCGGCATCGACAGCGACGAATGTCAGATATGCCTTGCTGTTGAATTCCTGTCTGCCCGTCAGGAAATCTTCGGAAAATACATCTACGCGTACTTCCATCGATGTCCTTCCCACCCATGTTACCTTTGCCTTAAGGATCACAGCCCTGCCCTGCTTCACAGGATGCCTGAAATCGACACTGTCGATGGAGGCTGTCACAACGACCCTGTTACAGTGCCTCTGAGCAGCCATTGCGCCTGCTACGTCGATAAGGTGCATCAGCCTTCCGCCCAGCAGATTCCCGAGAAGGTTCGTGTCATTGGGCAGTACCAGCTCTGTCATTTCTACTGTGGATTCACGCGGTGTTTTTGTTTTCATAAGCATCTTCCTGACTCTTTCCATATTACTGTTTCTGTATTATATTATCCCCAATGCATTTTTTCGTCTGCACGACTGCCAGGTGCCCGGACAGGATCATCGGATCTGTGCAGCCCTTTGATCAGCGCAGCCCCTGTGCCGCGTCTTTCAGCGCTTCCATGTCTCTTATCCGCACCGAGGACCTGTGGAAATCGATGATCCCCTCGTCCCGCATCCTGCACATCTCCCTCGACAGGGACGGTCTCGCCACATTCAGGAAATCGGCCATCTCATTCCTGTTCATTGCCATCATGAAAGTCGGTTTCCCGCTTGCTTTATATTGCTCCAGCAGGAAGCTGGCTATCCTGCCTCTTATGCTCTTTATGGACAGGTATTCCAACTGGCGGTTGAGCGTCAGGGCCTTCCGGGACAATATCCCGAGCATGTTCATTATCAGCCTCGTGTGAGCGATGCAGGATTGGGAACACTGGCTCACGAGCTTGTCGGCAGGTACATACATCACGGTGCATTCCGTGTTGGCAATGATCGTCGCGGGCCATTTGCGCACTCCCGTGAAGGCGGCCATTTCACCAAACAGTTCTCCCCTGCCCAGTATTGCGAAAACCATCCTCTCTCCTGCCACGTTTTCCCTGACCACGGCCACCTGCCCGTCGACCACGACGCCAACACCTTCGAAAGGATCGCCCGCCATATTGACGATGTCATTCCTGCTGAAACTGCGACCCTAAAATCCAGGCATGCCAACAGAGCAGACAGTTCCTCCTGGTTTATGTCTTTGAACAGCATACAATCTTTTGCTGTCTTCTGCATCATTTCAATATGCTTCGGCTCCACGTGCTCACCTGTTATTTACTTTTTGTAACTATAGTTACAGACTTGATACATGGATTATACTACAATGGACATGTCAAGGCAACAGGACTGATCAGTTGTCCGAATCGAACTGAACTGACAGTCGCCGCACAACAGTGTCAGGCGACTCAGGATGACAAACGGAGCGGTCGGATAATGGCCGGTTGTCCGGGGTAATTATCGGGCAGATGGACAGCAGCAGGCCGGCAGCCAGGCAAAAGCCGGACAATGACCGGGCAATGGCCGGACAATGACCGGGCAATGGCCGGGCAATGGCCGGGATTCAGCGATCCGACCGCCTGGCCGGTATAATACATGGCGAAATTATGAAAGGGGAGTATCGAATGAGCAGTATGTTTTGTTTTCAGTGTGAGCAGACCGCAGGCGGAAAGGGATGCACAAAAGCGGGTGTTTGCGGCAAAAGCGCGGCGGTATCCAACGGACAGGATGAACTGACCTGCGCGTT
Organism: Clostridiaceae bacterium; assembly: GCA_012799845.1. Lineage (GTDB taxonomy): Bacteria > Bacillota > Clostridia > Acetivibrionales > DTU013 > DTU013. The sequence goes on along the minus strand of JAAZKL010000175.1, from coordinate 517 downwards.
GGTGGGACTCGCAAGGGCGGCAGAGAAAACCGTTCCGACCGGAAATACTGATGAGTTGATGCTGGAAGGCTTGTTTACCACGATCACCAATGTCAACTTTGATAAGGACCGGGTCGACGATGTGACCAGGCGGGTCAGGGAAGAAAAGGCAAGGCTCGGCGGAGCGGAGGATCTCCAGGCAGACAGGCTCTGGACCGGCGACGAAGATGTGGTTTCACTGCGTTCCACCCTTCTGCTTGGCCTCAGGGGTATGGCAGCATACGCCTACCATGCCTTTGTGCTCGGCAGGGAGGATAAAGAAGTCATGGCCTGGTTCTACAAGGGCATGAGAGCCATAGGCCAGGAGCATTCTGTCGAAGAATGGCTGGACCTGCTCATGGAATTCGGGCATGTCAACCTCAGGTGTATGGCCCTGCTGGACGGCGCGAACACAGGCGAATTCGGACATCCTGTGCCGACGAAGGTTTCCCTGGCTGTGGAGAAGGGACCGTTTATCGTAGTCAGCGGCCATGATCTG
>JAAZKL010000174.1 GCA_012799845.1 Clostridiaceae bacterium | reverse complement strand
GGCAGGATCTTCTCAAGTGCTTTCTTCCTCTGTTCAACGTTGTTCGAAATGATCATCTGCCTGAATGCGAATATCCTGTCAGCTTCAAAGAACATGTGCTCCGTACGGCACAGGCCTATGCCTTCGGCACCGAACCTGACTGCAACGGCAGCGTCCTTAGGAGTGTCAGCATTGGTCCTGACCTTCAGAGACCTGATCTCGTCTGCCCAGGCCATGAATGTAGCAAAGTCTCCGGCCATCTCGGGATCGACTGTCGGAAGCTTCTCGCCGTAAACATTTCCGGCGGTGCCGTCCAGTGAGATCCAATCGCCCTCGACATACTTCTTACTGTTCTTGTCGATGAAGTATTTCTCTTGCTCGTTGATCTTGACCTCGCTGCATCCTGCAACGCAGCACCTGCCCATACCGCGCGCAACGACCGCCGCATGGGATGTCATGCCGCCGCGGCCTGTCAGTATACCCTGTGAAACGTGCATGCCTTCGATATCTTCAGGCGATGTCTCAAGCCTTACGAGAATTACCTTCTTCTCTCCACTGTTGAATGCATTCACAGCATCATCAGCGGTGAAATAAACCTTGCCGGTAGCTGCTCCCGGTGATGCGGGAAGACCTTTGGCGATGGGCTTTGCAGCCTTCAGCGCTTTCTGCTCGAAAGTCGGATGCAGCAGCGTATCCAACTGCTTCGGATCGACCTTCAGGATAGCCTCTTCCTTCGTGATCATCCCTTCGTTCACCAGGTCGACAGCTATCTTCAGAGCGGCAGCTGCGGTCCTCTTGCCATTCCTGGTCTGGAGCATGAACAGCTTGCCTCTCTCTATGGTGAACTCCATATCCTGCATGTCCTTATAATGCTTTTCGAGTGTTTCTGCTATTTTTACGAACTGGTTGTATACTTCCGGATTTACCTCTTTGAGAGTATCGATAGACTCGGGGGTCCTGATCCCGGCAACGACGTCTTCTCCCTGTGCATTCATCAGGTATTCGCCATACAGTTTCCTTTCACCGGTGGACGGGTTCCTTGTGAATGCGACGCCGGTTCCGGAATCGCTGCCCATATTGCCGTAGACCATTTCCTGTACGTTTACGGCTGTGCCCCAGTCGCCCGGGATATCATTGAGCCTTCTGTAAACGATGGCTCTCGGGTTTTCCCACGAACGGAAAACAGCCTTTACAGCCTCCATGAGCTGCATCCTGGGATCCTGCGGGAATTCCGCTCCCTTTTCCTTCCTGTACAGTTCCTTGAATCTCCTGACTACCTCTTTCAGATCTTCGGCGGTCAGATCGGTATCAAGCTTCGCGTTCTTCTCTTTCTTGACAGCGTCAAGGATCGCCTCGAATTTCGGCTTCTCGATCTCCATTACGACATCGCTGAACATCTGGATGAACCTTCTGTAGCTGTCGAATGCGAATCTTTCGTTATTGGTGAGTTTGGCAAGCCCGACTACGACCTCGTCATTGAGTCCGAGGTTCAGTATCGTGTCCATCATGCCCGGCATTGAAGCTCTTGCTCCGGATCTCACCGAAACAAGGAAAGGATTCGCCGGATCACCGAATTTCTTCCCAACGATTTTTTCCGTGGCAGCCAAAGCTTCATAGATCTGATTCTCGATTTCCTTCGCTATTACCTGTCCATCGCTATAATATCGTGTACAGGCTTCCGTTGTCACTGTAAACCCTCTTGGCACCGGAAGTCCGAGGCCTGTCATCTCTGCAAGATTGGCTCCCTTGCCTCCGAGAAGTTCTCTCATCGAGGCATTGCCTTCACTGAACAAATAAACATACTTTGTCATAGCTACCTCCATTTATGTATTATGTAATTGATTGATCACATTTCAATAAGAAACGTTTTCCTCCGATAACCCATACCATTATAACATAATATTCTTTTTTGAAAATATGTTTTTTGCATTTTGTATACCAGCATTTTACCTTTTGTAAACCAGTTTCACTTTTCACTTTCCGCATTCTCATGAATGCATCAAACGCTTCTGATACGGGCTGAAACCATGCCAACTTATATTAGCATTTCCGGCATCCGGTTTTTTATTACTGCGGACAGGCAGTTAATTCGAAAAAATGTTACTGCGGACAGGCAGTTTAATCCGAAAAATTGCTTATCCCGGTTTTAAGAATGGATAATAATCGTTTTGCAAATGAGTATCGATTACATAAAGATACATTGCACATGACATTATTACCTTTTGATGTAATCCCTGAAATGGCTGGAATACCTGAATTCTCCGCTGTTCAGCACCCAAAACGCCTCTGCGTCGGGTATCGACTCGATGAATGCCATACCTTCCTCCAGGGACATGTTGAAAACAGCCGTGGACAGCACGTCAGCCATTCCCGAATCTCTGCAGACGATCGACACGGACTTGAATCCATCGGACGGGTAAAGCGTATCAGGATCTATGATATGGTGATAGTCCTTCCCGTCCACCGTATAATATCTCTCATATATCCCGCTGGTGACGACCGAAGCGTCGACGACATCTAGGATATGGAGTTCACTGCTGCCTTTTCCGGGGTCGGGGTTCTGGATGCCCACATTCCAAGGCTTTCCTGCGTTCTCTTTAGAGCCGATGGCGCGGACATTGCCCCCAACGCTTATGAGCCCTGTTGTGAAGCCGTTTTCTGCGGCTATCCTGCTCACCTGCTCGACGGCATAACCTTTCGCTATCGCCCCCACATCCAGGCTCATCTCAGGATCAGCCAGGAACACCGTGGACGTTTCCTCGTCTATTACTACCTTATTTATATCCGTATGCTCCGAAGCCTTCTCCAACTCATCCATCGGCGGCAGTTCTGCGGCATCCGGGTCCTCCATCCCCCTTTCCCGGTAGTCATGCCAGATCCTCAGCACCGCACCGAAGGCCACGTTGATTTCTCCGTCGGTCTTCTCATACCATTCCTTCGCGTACTTTAACAGGTCGATGATTCTCCTGTCGACCTTTACAGGCGCCTTGCCTGCCTGATCATTTATTGTCTTGAGATTGTTGATCCCCTCATAGTCGTCGTAGATATCATAAAGTCTATGGTACTCCTCCAGGCTGTCATATATCAGCTGCGCATGCCCTGAAAACTCCTCCTTGTCATACGTGTAAGCAATTATGGTCGTTTTCGTGTCGAACAGCCTGAGAAAAGTGGCCTCGTAACGGACAGGCTTTTTTGCGCCGCATCCGGACAAGCCCAGGCAAATGCTCGCCACAAGGATCACAGCCATCAGCAGCGAAACGCATTTTCTCTGTCTCACGGTAACCCCTTTCATCATAAAACCGTTCTAAACCTTTCTTACAGCGATAATTTCCTGTAGTGATGATCCTGTATCGGCAGGCCCGCACAGCTTTATGCGCATTTGCAGGCCCGCGTCAACAATTCCGTATTGACAAATTCACATTGAAAACAAATCAGAGAGGCAAAACCATGCCTCCCTGACCAATATTACCATAAAGTTGTCAATTTTTCTATCTGGCGTTCTGTGAAGCCTTCTCCAGTACAACAATGAAATCAGTTACATGCACTGTCACCGAGCTGGACAGTTCAGCCTCTGCAGGCTTGCCTTCTTCATTCAGTGATATGCCCTTGACTTCACTTATGGTCTTGCCTTTCACATACTGGGCAAATGCCACAGCCTGCTCATTCCATTCCTTCTTGATCCCTGAAGCCTTCCTCATGCCGTACTGGTCTCCCAGTTCGTTCTTGGTCTGCAGCTTCGCATTCTGCAGGTCGGTAGTGATCTTTCCTGATGTGTTGAAATTGACATTGGACTGCGAAGCGTCGATGATGCTGCTGGTGATCTTGCCGTCGGAACCGAATGTGGCGGCAGTATACATCGAGTATGCCTGTGCCACGCCGTCTTTCTCCGCCGCAGCATCAGCCGAGTTGCTGATGGTTGTTACGATACCCAGGCCAAGTTTATCACCCGCTTTAGCGCCCAGGGACTGTGCATTGTTCACAGCCTTCTCCAATGCAGCTATCAGGTCTGTTACGTGTATAGTCACGGATGATGACAGTTCGGAAGCGGCAGGCGCTCCTTCCTCATTCAGCGCTATGCCCTTGACTTCGCTCATGGTCTTGCCCTGTACATACTGGGCAAATGCAGCAGCCTGCTCATTCCATTCCTTCTTGATGCCAGAAGCCTTCCTCATGCCGTACTGGTCTCCCAGTTCGTTCTTGGTCATGATCATGGTATCAAGAGGTGTAACTATCTTGCCGTCAGTTGAAAAATTGACTTTTGTCTGCACCGCATCGAAAACTGCGCTGACTATCTTTCCCTGGGCATCGACAGTTACTGCGGCAACTGTTGAGTCGACCTGTGCAAGGCCATCTTTTTCACCGGCATCCGTGGATTTTGCGATCGACAAAATTACAGCAAGGCCTGTCTTCAGTTCTCCTGCTGCAGCGCCGCCTCCGCCATTGCCTCCGGGTGTCTGCTTCGCTCCCTGGCCGCATGCGGCAAGCGTGGTCATTACTAAAACCAGACTTAAGATCAGTACAACGATTTTTCTCATAAATAGCCCCTCCGTTACTTTTTTCCCTGTTCCAGATTTTTTGTCATCCTGTTCCAGATTTTTGTCATATATTTATTAGCGCAGCCTTTCAAAGGCCGGTATAACAAACCTCAGCAGCACGGCGGTAACGATGCCCGCAACGACTCCGGACACGAGCAGCACCGGCAGATATGCAAATATTTCCAGCTTGGACATGCCGGTGTAGATAAACGACACCGCTGTAAACTGTCCTATATTGTGAGCTATGGCTCCCGATATACTGATCACAGTATACGATACCCTGTCTTTGAACAATACGATCACTAACAGCATGACCGTCAAAGATAGTATTCCACCCGAAAGGCTCAATATTCCAGCGATATACCCTCTCGTCATAAAGACGAACAGGCCTTTTAATACAGCAATGGAATAGGCCTGGCTTTTCGAGAGGAAAAACAGCGCATACATCACGGCTATATTCGACAGACCGAATTTAACGCCAGGCAGCGGCAGAGACGGAAGCGCATTTTCTACGACCGCCAGGATCAGAGCCAGTGCGAATATCATCCCTGAAAGCACCAGTTTCCTTGTCCTGCGCGAATCAGCCCTGGTCCCGTCCATGTCCACGGGACCGTTCAATATGGGACGATTCAATATGCCGTTGCTTTTTTTCTCCGACAAG
>JAAZKL010000173.1 GCA_012799845.1 Clostridiaceae bacterium | reverse complement strand
TGTACATAGAAGATGATCTCCTTTGTTGATTTTTTTTGAGCGATTATATATTAACAGGATTTCATCTTCTTTTCTATTGTTCTACCAGATTATCCCTTTAAATTCCCTACAGTAACTTTACGCTAACGGGACAGTTCTGCAAATTACAGGGTGGGTGATAGTCCTGTTGAAAACACGCAAATTTGGGGACAGTCCTGCAGAATATAGGGAAGGGACAGTTCTCAAAAAACATGCCGATGCAGCATTCCAACACGCAAAGCAAAGAACGTTAACCCGCATCAACACCGGTTGAACAGAGTCGAATAAGAAGTTAACGTTCCGTGCATACACATTCATTGTGCAAATCTTGTATGGATTACTTCTGTATGTGTTATAACGCTTCGGTCATAGAGAATTCCGTTTGTTGAAAATCTCTGCTTTAGCATTTTTCAGCAAGGCAGATTCAAAATCACCGCCTGGCCTGTAAAAATCGAGAACCGTCCCCTGAAACTTGAGAACTGTCCCCCAAATAACGTCACCAGATCCTGGTGTTCATAGCTTAGCGGCATTTTCTGTTTTTGGTTCCGACAGCCTTTTCAAAACGGCCTTCACCGGCGTTTTCGCCAAGCTGGTCGTTTCCAACAGAAGGCTTTGCTTTTTTGCCTGTGTCTTTGATTTTGCCTTTCTTGTCAGACATCATGTTCCTCCTTTCACGATGAGTAAACATACGCATTTGCTTTCTGATAACCGTACATGATCCATAGCACACATGGCACATTGATAGTGTTCATATTTAATATTTGCAGATCGATGCAGTTTATTCCCGACGGAGTTATGCGATATGAGACGGCAGATCAAAGCAAGGCATCAAAAAAGCAGGATACGACCAGCACCTGAAAATACCGGTGTTCCTGCAATATGATTCAATAAAAGGCGAACTGCGCCGGCAGTATTACCTCCCAATAAACTGCTGGACCAGGATTTTTCCATAAGCTGCGCTGTTTTCGATTCCAATGCCGGTCACCTTGAATCCCGGGTTCAAAATGTTCTTCTTATGGGTTTCAGAAGACATCCACGCCTTGAATGCGCCTTCCACGGTTTTATTTCCCGCTATGTTTTCACCGGCGGATTTAAACGTAGTATCGAACTGCCTCATCATATCAAACGGCGAACCATATGTCGGCGACTGGTGGGAGAAATAATTATTCTGCACCATATCCTTTGCCTTGATCCTCGCAACTTTCATCAGATTCTCGTCTATCGCAAGTGGTTCAAGGCCATTTTCCTCACGCGCCTTATTGACAAGCTCCAGCAGTTTTTGTTCATCCTCCGTCAGAACAATCTTGCCCGATGACAGAGAAGCCTGTTTTTCTGCTGTTTCAGCTACGTTTGCTGAAACCGGCACGGTAGCATCCTCAATATCCAGGTATTTGCCATAAACCGCGCCCACACGGCCGGTATCAGGATCATACACCGCATACCAGTCGCCCAGTTTGCCCATCACCGTAAGCAATTGCCCTTTCGACAGCTTGCAGATCGACGGATAGTCAGTGGAAGGCCCTTCCCTGAGGTTCAGGGCGTTCACGTTGACCTCGCCGGTGTTGCTCCCGATCTTCTCAAAAGCCGGCAGCACCTTTGGTACACTGCCAACCGCCGTTGCATAACATGTGGTGGAAATCAGCAATGCAGCCATTACACAAAGGATAAGGATCTTTCTTTTCATACTACTACCTCCAATTACCTTTTAATGCAATTTTTAAAAAATGTGCTGATAATAGTATTGACAAATATTTTTGAAATATTTGCATTTTAGCGGTAATTTGGAAGTAATTTTTTATGTCATAAACCAACGGTGCATGCAGCAGCACGGCAAATGTCACACCTGGCGGTCATTCTGTAGCACGGCAAACGCCGAACCTGCCAGCTCATTCGGCAACATAACAAAAGCCGCGAGTACCATTTAATCCTGTTGCACGACAAACGCACACCTGTTAGTTAACCGGCATCACAGCAAACACCGTGCCTGCCAGTTCATCCGGCGACACAACAAATATCGCACCCGGCATCCAACCGGCATCACATCTTATGTCTTACCTGCCGGCAGCCGGTGGCAAACCTTGCTCCAGGTACACTCCTAGTACGCCTTGCCCCAGTAAACCAGCGTCTTCGCTTCCTTCCCGCAGTAAATGCATTTGTCTGATACAGGCTCCGTATCATTAAAAGGTATACACCGCGAAGTCGCGCCCGTTTCCTCTTTTATAGCATCCTCACATGCCCTGTCTCCGCACCACATCGCCTTGATGAAGCCAGGCGTGGTTTCGAGTATTTTCGTAAATTCGGACATTTCCACGGCAATGTAAGTCTTCTCATCCCTCAGCCGGGTCGCTTTTTCGAGGAGGTTCCCGTGGATCGAATCGAGCAGTTCAGGCACTCTGGTCTCCAACTCATCCATCGGCACAAATACTTTCTCCCTCGTGTCGCGCCTGACCAGTACTACCTGCCCTTTTTCGATGTCCTTCGGCCCTATCTCAATCCTCAGCGGAACACCCTTCATCTCGTATTCATTGAACTTCCACCCGGGAGTCTTGTCACTGTCATCCATCCTGACCCTCACCAGTCCGGACAACCTGTCACGGATTCCCGACGCTTTCTCAAGGACCCCTTCCTTATGCTGCGAAACAGGTATGACAACGACCTGTATCGGAGCAACCTTCGGCGGCAGCACAAGCCCGCTGTCGTCGCCATGCACCATGATTATCGCGCCTATCAGCCTGGTGGTCATTCCCCAGGAAGTCTGATGAACATACTGCAGTTGATTCGATTTGTCAGTGTACTGAATTCCGAAGGCTTTCGCAAAACCGTCCCCGAAATTGTGGGACGTGCCCGACTGCAGCGCAATGCCGTTATGCATCAGCGCCTCTATGGTATACGTCGCCATAGCACCCGCAAATTTCTCCTTCTCACTCTTCTGCCCTTTCACCACAGGTATTGCAAGCACGTTCTCACAGAACTCGGCATACACATTGAGCATCCTGATGGTTTCCTCCTGGGCTTCCTCAGCGGTCGCATGAGCAGTATGCCCTTCCTGCCACAAAAATTCCAGAGTCCTGAGGAACGGGCGGGTATTCTTCTCCCACCTGACCACCGAACACCACTGGTTGTACAACTTCGGAAGATCCCTGTATGATTGGATGCTGTTTTTATAATGGTCGCAGAACAGCGTCTCAGAAGTCGGCCGGACGCACAGACGCTCGGTCAGCTTTTCACTCCCTCCATGGGTCACCCATGCCACTTCCGGTGCAAATCCCTCCACATGGTCCTTCTCCTTCTGAAGCAGGCTCTCAGGGATGAACATGGGCATATAGACGTTCTCGTGCCCTGTCTGCTTGAACCTGAAATCCAGTTCCTTCTGGATATTCTCCCAGATCGCATACCCGTAAGGCTTTATGACCATGCAGCCTCTCACACTTGAGTAATCCACCAACTCGGCTTTTTTGATAACGTCCGTGTACCACTGTGTAAAATCCTGGTCCATTGGCGTTATCTCTTCGACAAACTTCTTGTCCTGTGCCATGTTTCCACTCCTTTTCAGCAGATAATTAACTTTATAGTAATTCCAAACTTCAGAAAATAATAAAAAACGCCCCTGAAACTCAGGGACGAATCAAATCCGCGGTACCACCCTATTTGGTAAAACCCCACTCAGATCCGGCTTCTGCATCCGGAAGCAGAATCGTCGAGCTTATATCGCAGCTCACACGGCAACCTCATCGGCTGCATCTCAGGGGTGGGAAGAAAGGCGCTGCCTTTCGCATTCCCGTCATCGACGTCAGCGTTATTCATATTATGGAGTAGTATAATACACCAAACGCAGTAATGTCAAGACCTTCCACCTTAAACTGCTGCAACGACACCCCCACTTCATTTGAAAAAGTAAATTCCACCTCAACACCCACATCCTTCATCTCACATCGCAGCAAACTACCGCAACATCCCAAGGCATGCCAGGACAAACTCCCGCTGCGGGCCTGCAAACCTGCAGCCCCCGAAAAACCCCGCAACAACCACAGCCCTCTGCAAACCATCCCAGCGCAAACCCAATCATGCTGCGATTACATCAATAACATGCTGCCGTAAACCGACTACTTTGACAAAACATACAGTCCGCAATATAATGCAATTGGGTGACGTACGGTTTCCGTACATCCATCATGCACCTGGCATGCATTGTGAGTACATTATGTATACATCGTGTGTAAATTTCGCGTTCAACCAGTGTGCATGCGGCATACAAAGACGCACATTATGTATATATAGTGTGTGGATTTCGCGTACAACTTGCGTACAACTTTCGTCCACCCGGCGTACATAGGCTCACATTATATGCATCGTGCATAAATTTCGCATAAAACAGGCAAGCACCTGGCATACATAGGGTGTACTCATATATGATACATAGTGCGAAGATTTTCCGCACAACCGGCATACACCACACCCAGGCAACAAGATCTGAAAATCAGCTTAAGGCATCCGGAAGGCAGGTAATCACGATGAAAGTAGGTATCGGTCAGGACAGTCACAGGTTTGATTTTGAAGACACCGGCAAAAAACTGATCCTCGGCGGTGTTGTCTTTGAGGGCGCCCCCCCCCTGAAAGGCAACAGTGATGCCGATGTCATCCTCCATTCCATTACAAACGCAATATCCGGCGTCACCTGTGTAAATATCCTGGGCGAAGTCAGCGACGACCTTTGCCTGAACAAAGGAATCACGGACAGCCGCGTTTACCTGCGGGAAGCGCTCAAATATCTGAATGACTGCAGGATCGTGCATCTGTCCATTTCAATTGAATGCAAAAGACCCAAAATATCGCCCAGGATAAATGAGATCAGGAAAAGCCTCTCAGCACTGCTCGAGATCCCTGAGGACTGCATCGGAATAACCGCAACCAGCGGCGAAGAACTCACTCCGTTCGGCCAGGGCCTCGGAATACAGGTCATGAGCATCATAACGGTTATCTGAGCGTCATGACACCGATCCGGGCGTCACAGCATTAATTTGAGCGCCATTACACTTATCCGGGCGTCACAGAGTTGATCTGAGCATCATATCACCAATCCGGACCACAGCATTGATCTTAGCGTCATATCACTCATCTGAACGTCATATCATTCATTTGAACGTCACAGCATTGATCTGCACATCGTATCCATGGTCTGAGCGTCATAACCGTGATCCGGATCAGTTCCTGAACATCACCTTTTCTTTTTTGAACAGTGATGCCGCAAACGCCAGTGTCACAGCAACAAAGACGATCGATGTGCCCAACGCCAGCACCAGGTTGAAATAATCTATCCTGCCGCCCAGTAGCATTTTAAACGCGGCAACAGTGTTCATGACAGGCAGCGCAAACATAACGGGCGAAAGGTCGGTCGCCTGCGTGAACATCGTAGCGTATCCAGGCACCATGGTCGCAAGCATCAGGAAGGACAGATACGTCTGAGCCTCCTTATATGATTTCGCGATGGTGCTGAGCGCGATCTGTATGCCGGAAAACGTCATCCCAAGAGCAATCGTTATGAGCAATGCAAGAACGATCGCCAGCGGATCCAGCATAATGCCCTGCAGTCCCGAATCTATCCCGACCGTAAGTGAATTCGGATTTACCATGTAACCGATAGCCAAGCCGACAAGGATAGCTACAAGGCTGACAAAAGAAAACAGCGTTACTGCGAAGTATTTCCCGAGCAGCAGCGATCCCCTGTCAGGCAAAGTCGTAAGAAGCGGTTCGAATGTGTTGCGCTCCTTCTCTCCTGCCACAAGATCCGTTGCGGCAGGGATCCCGCCTATGGCAATCAGCATCGAAATCAGGAACGGCAGCAACATCTCCAGCATCATGTTATTGCCCTTATCGGCGGGCGCAATATTTTCCCACTCGACCTGCACAGGCTGCAAAATCGCCGGATCAAACCCCATAGCTACTATTCTCTCTTCGACGACCTCCGCGCTGAATTCACCGACAGCCATGGAAACTATCTCCGCGGCAGCCTGAGACTTGGTTTTCGACTCATCATACTGAAGAGTGATTTTTATCGGTTGCCCTTTATTCAGTTTTTCCGCGTATGTATTTTCGACATCTATTATGCATCTGATCTCATCATTCTCAATCGCTCTGGCAGGGTCATCCGCATCCACAAGCACTATATTGGGGTTTTTGCTCAGTATCCTGTCACGGACAAGCTCCCTGACTTCCGCTGTGTTTGAGGACTGCGACAGGGCAACAGTGACATTCTCATTCATATCCTTCTCGAGTTTCTGAATGCTGCCGCCCATCACGATGTTGATCAGGGGTATCAGTATCATCGGAAGCACAATGCTCGATATGATCGTCCTCCTGTCACGAATCAGATCCTTTATTTCTTTTTTAAGTACTATCATTACATGTTTCAGTTTCATTTCGCACCCACCAACCTGACAAATAATTCTTCCAGATCATCGTCCCCGTGTTTTTTCTTGAGTTCTTCGACCGAGCCGCAATCGACAAGCTTTCCCTTGTGGATGACACCTATCCGGTCGCACAGCTTATCTACTTCACTCATCGAATGGCTTGAGAAAACGATCGTCTTGCCTTCCTCTTTACACCTCAGGATAAAATCATGAACATCTCTCGCAGCAGTAACATCCAAACCGGATGTTGGTTCATCAAACAGCATTATGTCCGGGTCATGCACTATCGAACGCGCAAATGCCGCCTTCTGCTTCATTCCCTTCGAGAGTTTGGCTGCCCGTTTGTTTATGAAATCCTCCATGCCGAAAGCCTGTGCCAGGTAACGTATGCGCTCCCTGATGGCAGCTTTGCTCATCCCGTTCAGTTCGCCGAAATAGGTGATGTTTTCCGCCACCGTCAGCCTGTCATACAGCCCGGTCTCGCCTCCAAAGAGGATGCCTATCTGTGCCCTTACCTTTTCCGGTTCCTTCTGCGTATCATACCCCTTGAGAGCCGCACGGCCCGATGTGGGGCGGAGCATCGTCGCCAGCATCCTCAGCGTAGTGGTCTTGCCCGCGCCGTTTTCGCCCAGCAGGCCAAAAATCTCGCCCTTGTTGACCTTAAAGCTGATATTGTCGACCGCTGTGAAATCTCCAAACTTCTTTACCAGTTCGATTACTTCTATCATCTGTCTCACATCCCACCTAAAGAATCATGTTATAACTACCAGCTTGTGCCTGATTATCACATCCGCCGCCTGATGATCAGCCTGACCGTCCGGATTCCGGTTCTTCTTCCTGATGAGCGGCCGGACACCTTACTATCCGTCAAGCCGCAGGATAAACTGACTTGCTGCCTGATTACCAACCAAGCGCCTTACTATCCGACCCACAGTATGATGATCATCTCTTCTTTATTCTCAGCCTGACTGCCTCAGGTTGCCCGGCAATCATATCTGCACACGCTTGCACAGCGCTTCGGCAAAAACCAGGTCCTCCCTCGTGGTCACCTTGATATTGGAATAGCTGCCCATCACCAGCCTGACCCTGTACCCGAATTTTTCTGCGAGCATTGCATCATCTGTGGCTTCGAAATCATCCTGCATCGCCCTGCTATGGACATCCATTATCATCCCGTAATCAAATGCCTGGGGAGTCTGGATCTGCCAGAGGTTGCTCCTGTCCAGCGTCCTCCTGACAAATCCGTCCGCATCGGACTCCTTTATCGTATCCTTTGCGGGCACCGCTACGCAGGCCGCACCATATGATCTGGCAGCGCTTATGCACTCAATTATACTGTCCGCACCAACAAAAGGTCTGGCACCATCATGTATCAAAACTATTCCACAGTCTGCTGATACCTTTTTAAGGCCGCTATAGACCGAGCGCTGCCTGCTTTCTCCACCTTCAGCGACGGCCGTGACCTTGCTGAACCCGAACCTATCAATAACATTTCTCTCGCAGTAATCGATTTCATCTTTATTGGCGACAACAACTATTTCATCTATGAGGCCGCAATTTTCAAATTTTCTTATCGTCATGGCCAGGATCGGCATACCCTGAATTTCAATGTACTGCTTGTTGATATCAAGATCCATGCGCGTTCCCCTGCCTGCAGCCGCAATAACTGCAGCGGCCGGTCCCTTGCCGCGGGTCTGCATCACATCATCTCCTCCCTGTATGCCTTTTTACCTGTGACCCTGCGTATTCTGCCTCTTTCCCGCATTTCGCGTTTACTTCCGGCTATGCTCCCTTTACTCCCGGTTGCGCCTATCACAACATCTGCCTGTATGCTGTATCTTCCGGTAACCCGGCGTTGCTCCGCCTCGTGCCTGCGTACAGTTCTATGATCTGTCACATCAAGACCAAGGCCATTACCCCATATTATGGCACAAAAAAAACTGGTTGAGAAGCATTCATTTATAAAGACACAGTTAAAAAGCAGTTAGATGTGAAGAATTTCAACTTTTGGCAAGTGAAAATAAGTTAGAAGACCTTTTTACACGAGAATGGTAGACATAATTCAGTAATACCATCGGATTATGCGTCCGGAAACAAAAAAACCAGTCAACCGGGCGGCCAAAAGTTGAAAAATTTAGCCTTCCCGGCCACAGGGTTCCACTGGCTGCTAAACTTCCCTTTCGACCAGGTATTTGGGCTTTGCAAATATCATACGGCCTGCAGCAGTCTGCAAAATGCTCGTCACAGTAACATTCAGCTTTTCTCCAATGTGCTTGCGGCCGCCATCTATCACTATCATCGTTCCGTCATCGAGATATGCCACACCCTGCCCGTTTTCCTTGCCGTCCCTGATGACCTGGACTACCATCTCTTCTCCCGGCAGAGCGATCGGTTTCATTGCATTTGCCAGTTCGTTGATATTCAGTACCTCCACGCCCTGGAAATTGGCTACCTTGTTCAGGTTGAAATCTACGGTAAGAACCTTTCCGCCAAGCTTCTGCGCCATTTTCAGAAGTGCGTTGTCAACTTCGGAATCGGAACCGACTTCCGCAGTCTCGATCCGCATCGGGAACTGCAGCTCCTTCTGTATCATGTTCAAAACGTCGAGCCCGCGCCTTCCCCTGTTCCTTTTCAGCGGATCCTGCGAATCCGCTATATGCCTGAGTTCGTCAAGCACGTAGCTGGGAACGATTAACTCGCCCTCGATAAAGCCGCTTCTGCAGATATCTATTATCCTGCCGTCAATGATAACACTTGTATCCAGTATTTTAGGACTCTGCCGCCATTTCTTTGCAATGGCGCCGTCTGCAGCCCGTCCCCTGATGCTTTCAAATATATTCTCATTTTTCTTTCCTGCCGCAACAGCAACACCAAGGCAGCCCAGCAGTATGTTCACGGCTATGGCCACAGGTGTCCCGATAATATCGATATCTTTGATTGGAATAGCAATAAGATTTGCGATCACAAGTCCGATAATAAGACCGATCGAACCGACTATCAGTTCATACAGGGTGAGCTTCTGGATATTTGCCTCAAGCCTGTCGAGAAACTCCATGACTATCTCGATCAGCTTATTGCTCGTAGTATAGAAAATAAACGCTAGCGCAACAGCTACAACTATATACACCAGCGTTTTGACTTCAGGCGATATGCCTTCCAGTTGGTAAATAAAGAGTGTTCTGGTCAACGTGATCCCTGTAATGCACCCAACAGTTGCAAAAGAGAATTTGATGATATTATTCAGCACGTTATCTAACTCCCTTATG
Source organism: Clostridiaceae bacterium (assembly GCA_012799845.1). GTDB lineage: Bacteria > Bacillota > Clostridia > Acetivibrionales > DTU013 > DTU013. The sequence goes on along the minus strand of JAAZKL010000173.1, from coordinate 3,684 downwards.
AAAACGTTCTACTCAAAACCCGGAAGCCATTGTCTCATCGCTGCCGCATCAATCACCGAGATATCCGTTAATCATTGACTCAACATCGACCTGCTCAGAATCTTCCGCAAGGATCAGTTCGCTGATCAATATCTGCTTTGCACTATTGAGCATTTTTTTCTCACCGGTCGAAAGTCCCTTTTCTTTGTCCCTTTTCATAAGGATCCTTACAACATCCGCGACTTCATAAATATTTCCGCTTCTGATCTTTGACATGTTCTCACGATATCGCTTGTTCCAGTTGTTGGTAACATTCACATCGTGATCCTGTAGTATTTCGTACACCTTGTCCACATCATTGCCTTTGATTACCTCTCTGATCCCGATATCGTCGACATTCTGCGTCGGAATCATTACCTTCATGTCACCGACAGGCATCCTCAGAACGTAATAATTCTGTCTCTGCCCCAGTATCTCCCGCTCTTCGATGGACTCGATCACTCCCGCTCCATGCATCGGGTAAACAACCTTATCACCGACACTAAACATAACAAATCCTCCAAATGAAATAAAAAAATATCACTTCATCTGTGATTTGTCTTTTGTTAGGATCGTTCGGCGAGTATACTACCGGCTTAATCGTCAACGATCGATGAAAAGTTGTCGCTTCCAAAATGTTGCATTACAGGAAATTGTTGATATGCAGTATCAACTCACAACATAAAGTATACTACAATTGCAGGTTATTGTCAAAGCATATGGCAAAGCGCGGTATTCCTGCATTTCGGGTACTTTATTTCCGCGTGCCGGAGTAAAAGGGCACCATAAAACACCGGCAATAAAGTCGGAGGCAAAATTACAACAGCATTGACAAGAAGTTGTCCAAACATCTATAATTATAACAGGCTGATACATTTTTAACTATTCGATTCCAATATATAGTGGACTTAAATGCATGAAAATTACCTGTTTATGTATTTAATTGTCACTATGTACATGGAATAAGTGCATCAGGAGAGTGAGCTGCTATGAAGGATATGCTGATTGACGATTTTCAGTACACGGTACAGGAGCTGATTTTCAGGAACAAAAGCGTCATTGACTCGCTAACCAAGTACCAGGACTCGAACGCAAGAGTCAACCGTTCGATAGTAAAGGCAGTGACGCAATGCGGGTGCATCAGGATAAACGCAAAGAAACAGGAAGTACCCGAGGACGGCTCCCTTGAAGAGATCCGCAGAGCCATGGATACACATCTGGAGGGAAAGCTGTGCGACAACTGCAGAGATCAGATCGAAAAGGAGCTCGGCAAAAATCTCTATTACATTGCATCACTGTGCAACACCCTTGATCTGAATCTCTACGATATCATCATCAAGGAACAGGAAAGAGTGAAAATGCTCGGGACATTCAATCTGGAGTAGTAATATCTGAACACTGATATAAAACATATGCACTTGGACAAATCAGGCTCGGCGGAACAGTTACGGCGCACTGAAGCAGACCAGGCGCAATGGAGCAGTTTCGGCGCACTGAAGCAGACCAGGCGCAATGGAGCAGTTTCGGCGCACTGAGGCAGTACCAGCGCACCGGAGAAGTTTCGGCGCACTGAGGCAGTACCAGCGCAACGGAGCAGTTACGGCGCAATGGAGCAGACCAGGCGCACCGGAGAAGTTTCGGCGTATTGGGGCAGTATCTGTGTGGTCGATTCACCGGCCAGGTGGAGTTCATCCTCCATCTGGCTTTATATTTTGCGGTTCCCTTTCACGCGCGGTTCCCTTTCACGCGCGCAGTTCTTTTTCACACGTGCTGTTCCCTTTCACGCACCGCCGAAAATGATCTCCAGCGCTTCCTGGATATTGGAAACGGCTACGATCCCGAATCCTCCCCTGGTCTTCATCTGCCCGGCCAGCTTCATGTTCCCTTCGGGGATAACGATGTTTCTGAACCCGAGCCTCATAGCTTCAGAAATTCTTTTATCTATCTGGCTGACGGCCCGCACCTCGCCTGTAAGCCCAATTTCTCCCACGAGCACATAACCGGCGTCCACTGGTGTGTTCTTGAAACTGGACGCGACAGCCGCCGCGATCCCCAGATCGCATGCCGGCTCATCCAGCCTGATCCCTCCAACCACGTTTACATACGCATCATAATTATATAGCTGCAGCCCGACTCTCTTTTCCAGGACCGCCATAAGCATTGTCAGCCTGTTGTAATCCAGCCCCGTGGCCATCCTTCTGGGAACCCCGAAATTAGTGAGACACACGAGCGACTGTATCTCTATGAGCATGGGTCTTGTCCCTTCGAGACTGGATACGACAACGGAGCCCGGCACGTTTTCCTGCCTGCCCGAAAGCATAATCTCGGATGGATTGGATATCTCGGCCAGACCAGTGTCTCTCATCTCGAATACGCCGATCTCATTTGTCGAACCGAACCTGTTCTTCACAGTGCGCAGGATCCTGTAGCTCAGATGCCTGTCGCCTTCAAAGTACAAAACCGTGTCCACCATGTGCTCCAGCACCCTCGGGCCGGCTATGGCTCCTTCCTTGGTCACATGGCCCACTATGATCACGGTGATCCCGCTGCTTTTCGCCAGCTTCATCAACGCCGCTGTCACTTCCCTTACCTGGCTGACGCTGCCGGGTGCGGAGTTTATGGTATCAGTGTACATGGTCTGTATGGAATCGATGATGACAAGCCCTGGCTTCTCCGCCTCAACCATCGATGAGACCGCTTCAAAGCTGGATGCCGAAACTATGTACAGATCGCGCCTCTTTACGTTCAGCCTGTCGGCTCTCAGCTTGATCTGTCCGGCTGATTCCTCGCCGGATACGTACAGTATTTTTAAATCGATTTTCAGTGTATCGCAAACCTGCAACAGAAGCGTCGACTTCCCTATGCCGGGATCGCCTCCGACCAGTATGAGCGACCCTTTGACCACACCGCCTCCAAGTACGCGGTCGAACTCCTTAATCCCGGTAAGGCTGCGCTGCTCGGTGTCAGTCTTGATATCCTCCAGGCTGACCGGCTTCGACTGGGCCGGCTGCCATGCGGAAGCGTGGGCGCCTGTCTCCTGCCGTTCTTCAACGAATGTGTTCCACTGCATGCATGCCGGGCATTTGCCAAGCCAACCCGATGACTCATACCCGCACTCCTGGCATACAAATACGGTCTTGCTCTTTGCCATGGCCGCTACTATCCTCCGAAGACTGTAATGTTGGAAGCTTCAGTCCAATATTTAAGATAAATCCGATAGCCAAATGAAAATGCAGCATAATTATCTGTCTGACAGGTACTGCGTTATAGTAAATGCTGTAAATGCTGTAAATCCCGTAAATCCCATACCCGGTCTGGTATGTCAAAAGCCTGACACTATCGATACAGTCCGCATCTGCATCCGGTCAATACCGGACCTATTACCCTGCATCCGGTCAGTGCTGAAATAGCTGCCCTGCATCCAGCAGCTTATCCAGCACCAGGACGAACATTGCATGGGACCACGTAAGCGGGATCACCCAGGCAGGCCTGCCTGTCAGTTTGTCTATCTGTTCCGGCAAAAACCCCTGCTCAGTAGTTCCCCTGACAGCCCACCAAAAGTACTCCTTCGCTTTCTCGTAATTCTTTCTTTCGATATTGTACAGGGCTGCCCACAATGTGGTCAGTATCCACGGATTCTGACCACATTGTGGGCAGCCCTGTACA